>JBEKPL010000014.1:0-45900 GCA_049520815.1 Candidatus Limnocylindrales bacterium | reverse complement strand
GGCGATGGCGTCGGCGGCGACTCCACCTCGCCCTGTCACCTGGAACGTCTGGGCCACATGGGAGCTAAAGATGCCCAGACCGCCGGTGTGATCGCGGGAGTCGAGGATGCGAGCCGGGGTGAGGGCGTGGTAGGTGGCGCCGGTGATATCGGGCGTGAAGTAGCCGGTGACATCGAAGATCACATGCGCCGTGGGACCGAAGATGGGAGCGGCATAGGTAATCGAGAGCGTGCCGCTGCCACTCAGAGCCACCGTGACCGCGTTGGCCCGGTCATCGCCGAGGGGGAAGTTGAGAGTGGAGCTCGTCGGGTTGTTCTGGGGGTCCGGGCCGATGGAGAGGAAGCCCCCGCTGGTTTGCTGGGTCACGGTCAGGTTGCCGGTAACGGCGATGGCTCCGGCGGGCACGCCACCATGGCCGATCACCGTGAACGTCCGAGCGACATGGGAGCTGAAGGGTCCGGCCAACCCGCCGGTGCCATCGCGGGAGTCGAGGATGCGGGAGGGGGTCAGGGCGTGGTACGTGGCGCCGGTGATATCGGGCGTGAAGTAGCCGGTGACATCGAAGATCACATACGCCGTGGGACCGAAGATGGGAGCGGCATAGGTAATCGAGAGAGTGCCGCCGGCACCGAGAGCGACGGTGACCGCGTTGGCCCGGTCATCGCCGAGGGGGAAGTTGAGAGTGGAGCTCGTCGGGTTGTTCTGGGCGTCCGGGCCGATGGAGAGGAAGCCCCCGCTGGTTTGCTGGGTCACGGTCAGGTTGCCGGTAACGGCGATGGCGCCAGCGGGCACGCCACCGTGGCCGATCACCGTGAACGTCCGAGCGACATGGGAGCTGAAGGGTCCGGCCAACCCGCCGGTGCCATCGCGGGAGTCGAGGATGCGAGCGGGGGTGAGGGCGTGGTATGTGGCGCCACTCGCGACGCCGAGAACTCCGGTGACGTGCAGTGTTGCCGTGCCGGTGGCGGTGCCATCGGTGCCGGTCACGGTGTGATCGCCCGCGACCGTGGAGGTGCAGGTGTGAGCGGTGTTGTCGCAGGAGCCGCCACCGGCGATGCCGAGGGTGGTGGCTGAGGTGACATCGCCCAGGCTGTTGTTGAAGGCGTCGTAGCCGGTGGCCAGGAAGACCTGAGTTGCTCCAGGGTCTATCGTCGCGCTCGCGGGGCTCAGGACCAGATGGTCCAGAGGACCGGCATTGACGTGCAGTGTGGCCGTGCCGTAGACGCCGCTATCGGAACCAGTAATGGTGTGATCCCCGGCAACGGTGGAGGTGCAGGCAGCGCCTGTGCAGGAGCCACTACCGGAGATCGTGAAAGTGGTGCTGGACGTGTCATCCCAGGAGTTGCCATAGACATCGAAGCCTTCGGCCGTGTAGGCCTGGCTGCCACCGGCGGTGATCGTCGAGACCGAAGGTGTCAGGACCAGATGGTCCAGGGTGCCCGCATTGACGTGCAGCGTGGCCGTGCCGGTGGCGGTGCCATCGGTGCCGGTCACGGTGTGATCGACCGCGACGTTGGTCGTGCACGAGGCAAGGGTGCAGGAACCGGAGCCGCTGATGGTGAAGGTGGTAGCGCCGGTGACGTCGCCGAGGCTGTTGTTGGAAGAGTCGTAGCCCTCGGCCGTGTAGGCCTGGCTGCCACCGGCGGTGATCGTCGAGACCGAAGGTGTCAGAACCAGATGGTCCAGGGTGCCCGCATTGACGTGCAGCGTGGCCGTGCCGGTGGCGGTGCCATCGGTGCCGGTCACGGTGTGATCCCCGGCCGCGGTGGGGGTGCAGGAGTTGGCTGTGCAGGAGGCGGAGCCGCTGATGGTGAAGGTGGTCAAGCCCGTGACGTCGCCGAGGCTGTTGCCGTGGATATCGGAGCCCTCGGCGGTGTAGGTCTGGCTGCCACCGGCTACGATCGTGGCGCTAGAGGGACTAAGTATCAAATGGTCGAGGGGGAGGACGAAGGCATAGAGCTTGCGGTCCGAGGAGCCGACGTAGACGACGCCGTCCGAGACCGCGGGCGAGGAGTCGATGGCACCGCCGGTGATGTAGGTCCAAAGCGGCGTGCAGGTCCCGCCGCCGCTGGCGCAGCCGACCGCGAAGGCGTAGAGCTTCTGGTCCCAGGATCCGACGTAGACCACGCCGTTCGCCACCGCGGGCGAGGAGAGGATCGTGCGACCGGTGGTGGCAGTCCAAAGCGGCGTGCAGGTCCCGCCGCCGCTGTTGCAGCCGACGGCGTAGGCATACAGCTTGCCGTCGTCGGAGCCGACGTAGACGACGCCGTTCGCCACCGCGGGCGAGGAGTAGACCCCGCCCCCGGTGGTGGCAGTCCAGAGCGGCGTGCAGGTCCCGCCGCCGCCCGCGCAGCCGACGGCGTAAGCATACAGCTTGTGGTCGGCAGAGCCGACGTAGACGACGCCGTTCGTCGCCGCGGGCGAGGAGCTGATGTGGCTGCCGGTGGTGGCAGTCCACAGCGGCGTGCAGGTCCCGCCGCCGCTGGCGCAGCCGACGAGGTAAGCATACAGCTTGCCGTCGTCGGAGCCGACGTAGACGACGCCGTTCGCGACCGCGGGCGAGGAGAAGATGGCACCGCCGGTGGTGGCCGTCCAAAGCGGCGTGCAGGTTCCTCCGCCGCCCGCGCAGCCGACCGCGTAGGCATACAGCTTGCCGTCATAGGAGCCGACGTAGACGACGCCGTTGGAGACCGCGGGCGAGGAGACGACGTAGCTCCCGGTGGTGGCCGTCCAGAGCGGCGTGCAGGTCCCACCGCCGCCGGCGCAGCCGACGGCGTAGGCATACAGCTTGTCGTCGGTGGAGCCGACGTAGACGACGCCGTTCGCCACCGCGGGCGAAGAGCTGATGGCACCGCCGGTGGTGCCGGTCCACAGCGGCGTGCAGGTCCCGCCGCCGCCCGCGCAGCCGACGGCGTAGGCATACAGCTTGTCGTCACCGGAGCCGACGTAGACGACGCCGTTCGCCACCGCGGGCGAGGAGTAGTAGGTGATGACACCGCCGGTGGCGCCGCTCCAGGCCACCCCCAGGGCGTGCACGTTGGAGGCAGAAAGGGTCGTCTCGGCGGTGTTGTAGCCCTGGTGGGCGGCACCGTTGTGGAACTGCGTCCAGTCGCCTGACGCGGCTGCCACAGGCGCAGCCAGCGGCCCGGCCCAGACCGTGAAGAGCCCACAGAGCAGGACCGCCGCCGGAGCGAGGCGCAGGAGCCGGACGGACGACCGGCGCGACGTCTTGGGGCCCGCCCCAGAGTGAACCACGGCCGATGCGAGTGACTTCACCGAACCCCGCTCCTCTCGTTACCGGACAGATCCGAGATTCCGCTTCCGGACCTGCAACGGATCGCTTCGACCGACTGGCGACGCGCAATCTACGTTGGTCACCCCTTCAGGGGCCCGGATCGGACGGAACGGTCCGGTCCGCCCCTGCTCGTCGGAATGCCTGCTACCCGATGGCGAACGAGCGCCTCTACCCTACTCCCATAGGGTGCGGATGGGTAGCCGGATTTGGCCGCAGCCACAGGCGGGCGCCGGGCCCCCACCTTGCCGATCGTGCGTCCGACCCTGATAGTCGTTCGCACACAATGGCCGCCCCATACTTGCGTCTTTGCGCAAGCTGTTGTAGACTTGGCGCATGCTCGACGTAGGCGATCTCGAGACTGCCAGGCAGCGAAGCGCGTCGATGGCCAGGGCTCTGGCCGACCCAAAGCGCCTGTGCGTGCTGCAGTCACTTGCCGAGGGCGAGCTTTCGGTTCGCGACCTGTCCGACCGCGTCGGATGCCAGGTCCCGAATATGAGCCAGCACCTCGCGGTCCTGCGGAACTCGGGCCTGGTCCTGACCCGCCGGGACGGCAACACCATCTACTACCGCCTCGCGGATCCTCGGATCCTGGAGGCATGCCGGCTTCTTCAGTCCATCGCCGGCTGACGCGCTCAGCGAGCCAGCCAGTCAAGCACCTCAGGGAGAAAGGACCATCCGCCAGATGGCCGAAGTCAAAGCAGTCACGGACGAGACCTTCGAGGATGTAGTTCTCAAGGCGGAGCGGCCGATCATCGTCGACTTCTGGGCCGCGTGGTGCGGGCCGTGCCGCATGGTCGCCCCGGAGCTGGAGAAGATCGCGGCAAAGTACGCCGACTCGATCGACGTCGTCAAGATGGACGTGGATGCCAACCCGGCGGTTTCGCAGGCGCTCCAGATCATGACCCTGCCGACGATCGCATTCTTCCGCCCGGGCCAGCAGCCCATGGCCGTTGTGGGAGCCATGCCGGCCGAGCAATTCGAAGCAAGATTTGGACTCGCGGAGTACGCTAAGAGCAGACCTAGCTGAAGCTCGATCCTGAGCCACAAGCGAATTACCCACGCGGGGCCTCCCCCCTCGGCCCCGCTCTTTACGACCCCGGCCTACCCCCTCAGGCCGGGGTCGTGTTTTGTCCCGTGGTGAACTCCTCGCGGCGAAGCCGGAACAGGACGTGAGACGCGCTGGAACGGCGTCAGCGGCCGGCGGCGGCGAGGATGGCCCGCAGATCGGCCTCGTGCTCGGCGTAGTGCTCGGTCGTGTTCTCGAGCAGCGACTTCAGGTGGTCCGGGTCCTTGAGCCAGCGCGTCTCCGGCACGACCGTCAGATAGCCGCGGAGCTCGCCCGGCCACTCAGAGAAGCGCCGCCGCACCTCGGCCAGAGGCAGGGCCGCCCACCCGGCTTGGTAGCGGGCGTTCAGGGCCTCGCCCCGGTTTGCCCAGTCGTTGCCGATCCGCGTCAGCTCGTCGTATGCCGGGCTGGCAGGGCCCACCGCCAGCTCCCGAGCGATGTTGAGCCACCATTCGATCCATACGCCCATGTGGGCCATCAGATCCCGGCCGGTGCAGCCGTGGGCGCCGGCGAGCGGCTGCTCCAGCTGCTCGTCGGTCAGCTCTAGAAGGGCCTCGAAGGGACGCCAGGCCTCGCGCTCTTCATCGAGAAAGGAGAGTCCGTCGGCATACACGCGCCGATGGTATCGCGCCGAAGGCGTTCCCGAGTGCCGGGCTCGCCCCCGGCCGGACGGGCGCCTGTCGGACGGGCACCGGCCGGACGGGCGCCGGCCGGACTGCCGCAGCAGGTTCGACCCGGTGCGCGCACGCGCCACACTTACTGCCCTTCCGCGTAACCCGTCGGGTCATTGCGCATCCAACCGGCGCGGCTAAGGTGGGCAGTGGCCGCCGATACCGGTGCACGAAGATGCCAGCGGCGTCGGGCACGGGCCGGGTCTGTCAGCGACATCCGCACTTGAGACGAACACGGTTCGTACGAGGAAGCCGCAGGGCCCGACTACGACCCGAGCAACCATGGAATGCCGGCCGGCTTGGGCTTCGATCGGCGGCCGGCATCATGCCCGCAGTCCTGGGGCAGCGGAACGGTCCGTCCGGTCAGCCGGGCGGGCCGTTCGACGTTCCAGGCTCGCACGCGCGCCGCAGTCCGGCAGCGCCCGGACCGTGGCCCGGCACGTCGTGGCGAGCCCTAGCTTGAACAGTCCCCGAGTTCTCCCGACACCCGCGAGCGGCGGCCGGGGACCGCAAACATGTCATCTGCTAACCCCGGTAGCACTGGACAGACTCCGGGGCCGCGAGGACGCCGCGGACACCGAAGACGGACCAGGAATGGCCCTCGCCACGCTCGGGTTAGGCTCCGGAGACCCGGGCACAGGGCTCGCGCGGCCGAGAACCTCGCCTTGTGCTACCCCCGTTAGCAGATGACAGGAAATCGGGCCGGGCGCTCCGTGGATAGCGGAAGATAGGGCCACGACGACCGAGATGTGTCGCTACATCTCGGAGGCTGTTCCGGCTAGCCGTGCGGGACCGCAGCGTCGAGGTGCCCTCGCCGGACGGCGCCGGAGTGCTCCAGGAATCGCAGGACGACGCGCGCTGCCAGCGTGATCTCTGGATCGCGATCGATGGTGCGGACGATCCAGGCCACGTACGACGGCTCGAGGCTGGCCACATCGCCCAGCGTCAGCCCCGCGAACTTGCCGAACCGCAGGCGCGTGTTCATGGCGTCGGCCAGAGCGGGCAGGTCCGCCTCCAGGTTGGGGCCGGGGCGACGGTGAGTCGGCCCAGTGGGGGTCGAGGCGCGCGGTGGCTCATGGGCCCCCACCGGGCGGGGCCGGGGCGGCAACCCCGGCAGCGGACTGCGATCCAGCTGCGTTAGCGTGGAGTTGCGGGGGCGCAGCAATGCGCTCGTGTCGATCCGAGCCGTGACGGGTCGTGTCCGGGGCCTTGGCACCCACCCGGGACGGCTGAACGGAGGCGGGGGCGGACCGTCCGCTGCCGCGCGCTCGCCGTTCGCCCGGGCCGCTCGCGCCGCTGCGTCCCGGTGGATACGCCGCCTTTCCGGGTCGCGGAGCTCGTGGTATGCGGCGTTGATCTCGGCCATCGTCCGGTTGGCGCGCCGCTCCCCCGCCCCATCGCCGCTTGCGACGTCCGGGTGATGCTCACGCGCCAGGCGGCGCCAGGCGACCTTGATCGCTTCCAGGGTCGCGTCCAGAGGCAGCCCGAGGACGGTGAAGGGGTTTCGCGGCATCCCACCAGTCTACCGGTCCAGCGGCGACGGACCGTCTGGAGCGGACCGCCGGCAGATGACCGGCGGCGACGGCATGGCACCGCCCTCCCGAGGTGACTCTTGACAGCCGGCCGCAGGTGGCGTCCCCTACCCTCATGTCAGCGAACAAACGAACACGGCGCAAGCTCTGGCTTCTTCTCGGGACAGCGACCGCCGGCGTGGCCGCCTACGGCGCCGCCTACCGATTCGCGGTCCGATATCGCGAGCGGGTCGGACTGCCGCACCGCAGTCCCGTCGAAACGACGCCCGACGAGTTCGGGTTGGCCTATGAGCGGGTCGAGATCCCGTCGGGGGAGTCGCGCCTGGCCGCCTGGCTCGTGCCCGCAGCCGCTGCTCGCGCCGCCGACCCGAGACCTGGCATCGTCGTCGTGCACGGCTGGGAGTCGAATCGAGGCCGAACCTTCGCCCACGTCCGCTATCTGCACGCCGCCGGCTTCCACTGTCTGGTCTTCGACGTCCGCGGCCACGGCGACAGCCCGCCCGAGACGCTGCCGATCAACGTACCGGAGTTCGCCGAGGACGCCGCGGCGGCCGTTCGCTGGCTGGCTGCCCGGCGCCCGGTCTCGGCCGTGGGCGTGCTCGGCCACTCGATGGGCGGGGCCGGCGTCATCGTCGCCGCCTCCCGAGAGCCGGTGATTCGGGCCGTCGTCAGCGTCTCCGCCCCGGCGGACCTGGTTCGGATGACCCGCCAGACCTTCGAGATGGCCGAGATGCACATCCCCGGGCCGATTGCCGGACCCCTGGCCTTGATCACGGCCGGAGTGCTCATGGCCCCGCGCCGTCACTCGATCGACGACGCAAGCGCGCTCGTTGCGGCGCGACGATACCGAGGTCCCCTGCTGCTCATCCATGGGGCGCAGGATCACGGCGTGCCGGTCGAGCATCTCGCGCTGATCGCGCGCGCGGCCTCAGAAGCCCGCGACGCGGGCGACCCGCCGGTCGAGACCCTGGTCCTGCCGGAGTTCGGCCATCGCTGGCTGTACGAGGCGCCCGAGTTCCGCCGGAGAGTGGCCCGGTTCTTCGCCGAGGCTCTCGGCGGACCCGTCTCCCCGGAGCTCGCGGCGGAGCGCGCGGCGGCTTGCGCCGTGGAGCGCCCGCCGGATCCGGTCTACGGGTTCGGAGCGCTGCCGTCCAGAGACTCGCCTGGCTGATCGGCGCCGGCCGCCAACCACCCACTGCACATCAGTCGGAGGCTTCGATGGACACCTGGCAGGCGATCGACACGACGCGCGCCATCCGCAAGTTCGAGGAGCGCCCGCTCCGACCGGAACATCTCGACCGCATCCTGAACGCCGGCCGGCGCGCGGGCAGCTCCAAGAACACGCAGCAGTGGGACTTCATCGTCTGCACGGATCGAGCCCATCTGGTGGCTCTGGCGGAAGTAGGGCCGTACGCCGCCCACCTCGCCGGAGCGGCCGCCGCGGTGGCCCTGGTCGTGCCGGACCCCGCGACTCACGAGGCGCCGTACTCGATCATGTGGGACCTGGGCCGGGCGGCGCAGAACATGGTCCTGGCTGCCTGGGAGCTTGGCATCGGCAGCGTTCCGGCCACGGTCTACCGGCAGGACCTGGCCCGCGAGCTGCTGGGGTACCCCGACGACCGCTGGTGCGAGTTCCTTCTCTCGTTCGGGTATCCGGAGAAGCCGGAGGCCCTGACCTGGCCCAAGCGAGCCGGCGGCCGCAAGCCCCTCGCCGAGATCGTCCACCACGAGCGCTGGTAGGCGCGCTATTCCCAGCGGAATGTGCGAGCGGCCACGGCCAGGCAGACGACCAGCCAGCCGGTGAGGATCGCCAGGTCAACCCCGAGCGGGGCCACCTGAGTGCCGTTGACCATGACCTGCCGCAACGCGTCGCCCAGGTAGGTCAGCGGTAGCAGCCGCGCCACGCTCTGAAGCCAGCCGGGCATGAAATCGAACGAGAAGAAGATGCCCGACAGGAACATCATCGGCATCTGGACGACCTGCACGACACCCGTCGCCTGCTCTTCCGTCTTGAGGAACGAGGCCAGCAGGAAGCCGATCGCCAGGAAGGCGCCCGCTCCCAGGAGGATCAGCCCGGCCATCGCCAGAACGCTGCCGACGACCTGGACGTTGAACAGGGCTATCCCTATGCCGATGATCAGCACCCCGTCGACGGCGGCCACCATCAGCCGCAGCAGGATGTTGCTGGCCACCAGCTTCCAGCGTGGGAGTGGCGTCGCCCCGATCCGCTTCAGGATCCCCTTCTCGCGCTGCTGCACGAGCGGGATGGCGGCAAAGACGCCCAGCTGCATGAGCGCCATCGCCAGGATGCTCGGAACCAGATAAGCGACGTTGCTGAGGTTCGTCGACGAGAGCGAGAGCTGCTCGATCTTGACGATCTCCGAGCCGTTAGCCAGCTGCAGGTTGAAGCCGTTGGCGATCTGGACGACGATCCCCTGTATGACCTGCGTGGTCTGGCTCTTGGTCGGGTCGGCGTAGAGCTGGATCGCGATGCTCGCCGTCTGGCCCGACTTGGCCGAGACGACGGTCTGCTGCAGGCCCTTGGGCAGGACGATGACCGCCGAGACGTCGCCGTGCTGCATGGCCGCCTTTTCGTCGTCGAGGGTGCCCACCTTGAGATCCAGCAGCGAGACGCTGGAGAACGCCTTCTGGACCTCTGCGGAGGTTGGCGTGCCGTCCTGATCTACGAAACCCACCGAGACCTTGCTGCTGCCGGTCCCCGAGAAGAGCACGCCGAACAGCAGCACAAACATCACGGGGAAGAAGAAAGTCCAGAAGAGGGCCGCCCTATCTCGGACCAGGCTCCTGATGTTCGCGACCGTCAGCCGCATGAGTGTGTTCATCGTTCGGCTCCTAGTCGCGCAAGGCTCGGCCGGTCAGGTCGAGGAAGACGTCTTCGAGGGTGGCCTGGCGTATCCCCAGGTTATGGGGCTCCACGCCGAGTCCGTCGGCCAGGCCCAACAACGAGCCGATCGTGCCCGGCACGTCGCGCGAGTAGAGGAGCGTCTGGCCGTCCTCCTGGGAGGCTCGAGTGACTCCCGCGAGCTTGCTCAGCTGATCCATCGGCAGCTTGTCGGTGGTGTCGAAGAAGACGGCGCGTTCCTTGAAGCGCCGCCCTATCAGCTCCGGTACCGTCCCCATCTCGAGGATGTGGCCGTGGTCAAGGATGGCAACGCGGTCGCACAACTCCGCGGCCTCTTCCATGTAGTGCGTGGTGAGCATCACCGTCTTGCCTTTGGCTTGAAGCCCCTTGACGAGGTCCCACAGCGAGCGACGCGCCTGCGGATCCAGTCCGGTCGTGGGCTCGTCCAGGAAGATCAGCTCTGGATCGTTGACCAGGGCAAGGGCGATCGAGAGGCGCTGCTGCTGCCCGCCGGAAAGGTTCATCGATCGAGCTCTGGACCGCTCGCCCAGATCGACCGCGTCGATCAGCTGCTTGGTCGGCAGGTGATGCTCGTAGAAGCTGCTGAAGAGGTCGAGCAGCTCGGTCACCGTGAGCCGCGGATACAGCGACACCGTCTGAAGCTGGACGCCGATCCGCTGCTTGATCGAGGGCGCATGGCGGGTGACGTCCATGCCGAAAACCGTGACCGTCCCGGAGTCCGGCTCCCGCAACCCTTCCAGAACCTCGATCGTCGTGGTCTTGCCCGCGCCGTTGGGGCCCAGCATGCCGAAGACCTCGCCCCGCGCGACCTCGAAGCTCACCCCGTCGACGGCCTTGACGTCGCCGTAGTACTTCTTGAGGTCGGAGACGCGGATAACGGGCCCGTCGCTCTGCGTCATCTCACTCCCTGGTTCGGGCCCCGCCAGCGTCCATGCTGGCACCGGCGGGCGTCAGGAGAAATCTAGCGGCCCCAGTCAAGAACGTTCGTCCGCCTCGCGAATGATCGCCTTGCCTCCGTGAGAAGGACCGGAGGCGCAGCGGGTCCGACCCGGAGACGAGCGATGACGCGCTACCGCGGGTGCTCGAGCAGCATGTCGGCCGAACGCGGGCCCAACGTCGCGAAGCCGAGTCGCTCGTAGAGCCGCATCGCCGGCGCGTTCTCGGCGTGGACGCCGAGGTAAACCAGATCGAAGCCATCGGCCATCGAGTCGCGGGCGAGTGCCTGCGTGATGAGGCCGCCGAAGCCGAGGCCTCGCCACCCCGGCCGTGTCCCGATCGAAGAGAGGTAGCTTGCCCCATCGAACGAATACCGCTCGCCCGTCGCGACGGGCTCCCCGTCGACTCGCAGCAGGCAGGCGTGGAACTTGGGCTGCTCCAGGGTCAGGGCGATCTCCGCGACCAGGTTGTGGCGCCGCGAGTCCGGGATATGGAACGACTCGCCGATGACCAGGGCCAGGGCCCGCGCCAGGCCTGGCCGGTCTTGCGGCGAGGGGCAGTTCCAGCGCTCCAGGACGGCCCCTCGGGGAAGCGCCACATCCGGCCGATCGTTGGGGTCCCTCACCAGGATCATCTCGAAGCCGCCGCCCTGGTCCACGAACCCGTTCGCGGCCAGGCGGCCGATGAGATCCACCGGCGTGCTGAGGCCGGGGATGGCCCAGACATAGGGCTTGCGGTCCAGCGCGGCGAAGAGCTCGGCGGTCTGCCTCAGCCGGGCATCGAAGGCTCGCGGCTCGTCCGGCCAACGGACGGCGGTCAGCCGATTGAAGAAGGGCTCCTTTTCGCCGGCGGAGAAGAGCATCACGGCATCGCCCAGGTCGCGCCAGCCACGACCGGGAATGGCGATCGCGCGGGCGGGATGGATCTCCAGCCGGCGCAACGTCTCCTGGCTGAGTCCGAACCATGGAGCGGGCCCCGTCGGAAGTGGCATGGCGAAACCTTAGGCGATGGGACGCGGGCAGAGAGTACGCGAAGAGGTTGCCGTCTCACCCAGAGACTCGGCGGCGGGTTTGGCGGGCCTCGGCGGCAGGTTTCGAACGGCAAGCCGCTAACATATCGACGCGCCAGGCGGCTCGCCCGGCTTTCGACGTCCCGACGCTCGGCGCCCAGCTCACGGAGAGACATGCGCGCGCTGACACGTCGCGTCGGCCTGGGGCTCGCGGCCAGGGGCGACGTTTCCGATGTCATCGATTGGACGCGGCGGGCACGGGACGCCGGCCTGGACTCGGTCTGGATCCACGACTCGTACTACGAGCGGGATGCCATCACGTACGCGTCCGCCATAGCCGGCGCCTTGGCCAACGATGCGGAGAGCTCGTTCCGGCTTGCGCTGGGCGCGGTGAACCCGTACACCCGCCACCCGGTAGTACTAGCCATGACCGGCTCGGCCCTGGACGAGATTCTGCCGGAGCGCATAGTGATGGGCATCGGGACGGGGCTGCCGCTGCGGCTGAAGCAGATGGCCATCCCCTACTCCCCGGACGAGGCTGTGGCTCGGGTCAGCTCCACCATGGACCAGCTGCACGCGCTGTGGGCCGGCGAGCGGCTTCCTTCCGGCACGCCCGGCCTGCCGCCGATCCAGCCGATGTTCCCTCCGGTGCACCGTATCCCGCTCTTCGTGGCCGCGTACCGCAAGGAGTTCGTGGAGCTGGCCGGGCAGAAGGCCGACGGCTACCTCGCCCGACCATGCGAGTCGATCCCCTCCCTGCGCGGAATCCTGGAGCGCCTGGCCGCCTCCGCCACGGCCGCGGGCCGGGACCCGCGCGACATCGAAACGGCAGCCTACCTGCTCTCGCTCGTCGACAAGACGCGGCGCGAAGCCCTCAACCGGGCCAAGCGAGAGCCGTTCGTGATCTACATGATGTCCGTCCTCGGCGACGTCTCGATGCACCGGGCCGGGTTCGAGCTGGACCTGCGGGACCGGATCGCGGCCGCATGGCGCGCCGAGGACTACCACGAGGCGGGCAAGCTGATCCCCGACGAGTTGCTCGACGCCTTCATGCTGTGCGGCACGCGTGAGGACGTGGCGGTCGCGGCGATGGGCTTCCACGCCGAGACCGGGCTGGACCTGCCGCTGCTGCAGCCGGTCGTGCAGGACGAAGCCCAGACGATCGAGCTGATCGAGGCGGCGAAGCTGTACGCCGCCCTGCCCACGCCGGCCGCCACGCGCGAGGGCGCGGCCGCGGCCGCGGCCGCCGTCGCCGTGGCCGTGGCAGACGGATCTACCGCGCCAGCGTCGCCCGCCGGCTCCGGTGGTCGCGCCGGCCTGGCCGGTGATCGCCGGCTTGGCCTCATGGACCGTGCGGGCCGCCGTCTGGGCGCCGCGTATGAGGTCCTGCGGCCGTTTGCCTACACGGCCTCGGCGATCCCGGTCCTGGCGGGGGGTGCGCTCGCCGCGGTCGACTCGCGCTTCTCGTGGCTGCCGTTCCTGGCCGCCCTCGCCGGCGGGATGCTCCTCCACTCCGGCACGAACGTCATCAACGAGGTCTACGACGTCCGCAAGGGAATCGACACCATCACCTCGCCGCGCATGAGCCACGCGGTTCTCAAGGGCCGGGTCAGCGAGCGAGGGGCGTACGCCTTCGCCATGGCCCTGTTCGTCGCCGCCGTTGCCGTGGGTGCGTATCTGGTCTGGCTCCGTGGGGCCGCCATCGCCGGCTTGGGGCTGCTGGGATTGGTCGCCGGGTACACGTACACGGCACCGCCGTTCCAGTACAAGTACCGGGCCCTGGGCGTGCCGGTGGTCTTCACCCTGATGGGCCCGATCATGGTCGTAGGCTCCTACTACGCCATCACCGGCTTGTGGGATGGGCACGCCCTGGTGCTGTCGCTGCCGGTCGGCTTGCTCGTGGCGGCCATCCTCCACGGCAACGAGTGGCGCGACATCGGCGAGGACACTCGGGCCGGCATCGTCACCCTCTCCAGCCGGCTGGGGCGCAATTGGGCCCATTACGGCTACCTCGGCCTGGTGATCGGTGCATACCTGACCCTGGGTCTGGCGGTCGCGGTCAGGTGGCTCCCGCCCACGACCGCGATTGCCGTCTTCTCACTTCCGTTCCTGGCCCAGGTGGTTCGCTCGGCGGAGCTCGGTGCATCGGGCCAGGCTCGGGCGATCGCAATGATCGATCTGCAGACCGCGAGGCTCCACTTCTGCTTCGGGGCGCTGCTGGTGGCCGGGCTGCTGCTCGCCCGGCTGGTGCCGGCGTGATCCGAAGGCCGGGGCGCGGCGGAGCGGCCCAAGCGGCGGCGCCGGGCGATCGGGCAACCGATGATGCGGCCTCCGACCGGCGTCTCGACGCGGCGCTGGCGATCGGCCTGGCGGCCGCCGTGCCGGCTTTCGCCGCGACCTTCCGCGGGCCACGCGACCGCTTCTGGAGCCGCATGACCACGACAGGCCTGATGCTGGGCGGCCTGGCGCTGCTCGCCAACCCGAAGCTCCGGCGAACGCGCATCGGTCCCCGGGAAGTGGCTCTGGGACTGGCCTCGGCCGCGGTCCTGTACGGCACCTTCAAGCTCGGCGACCGCTTCGCGCGACGCTTCGTCCCGGGCGGTGACGATCAGATCCGCGACATCTATTCGCTGCGCGAGCTGGCGCCGCGGGCCGAGACCGGGGCCCGGTTGATGACGATCATCGGCCCGGCGGAGGAACTCTTCTGGCGGGGGTTGGTTCAGGAGGCGCTGATGCGCCGTCACGGCCGCTGGACCGGAGCGGCGATGGCGGCCGTGGCGTATTCAGCGGTCCACGTGACCACGGGCAACTTCACCCTGATGGGCGCAGCCGGAGTGGCCGGGGCCCACTGGTGCGCCCTCTATGCCGCCGGAGTCCCGATCGGGGCTCTCGTCGTCAGTCATTGCGTCTGGGACGTGTGGATCTTCCTCGTCGCACCCACAGGCGTCGTGACGTCCCTGGACACGGCACGGCCGTAGGGCGTTGCGGGACGGCCTGGCCCCGGGAGACCGCGTCGTGACGCGAGGCTAGTTGCTACAGCGCTCCAGGACCCGCGCCCATTTCTCGGCCGTGCGGGCCGGGAGGAGTCGGTGGCGGTGGACCCGCTGTCTCTCCAGATCGTCGTGAACAGGACGAAGCATCGAGACCCATCCGCCGGCGCGCTCGAGCGACAGCTCATGAGAGGCGACGGCCTGGCCCACGACCCCGCTTTCGAGCTTGCGCCAGACGATCTCGAGACCCGAGCTGCCGGCTCGCAGCGAGGCCTGCGTCGCGGCTCCGCCGAGGACACCGCCGAGCGTCAGGAAACGCGGCCAACTGGACACCTCTCCCGGATCGGTCAGCGCGTCGATCAGCCGGGTCAGGATCCACCACATCCCGTCGGATCCGAGCTCGACACGTTCGTCCCCCAACGCAAAGAGGTGGCCGTTCCCGTGATCGTCCATCTGCAGGGCCAGGCCTGACGGCGACCCGGGCAGGGAGAACGAGAACGGCTCCACAGGTGAGACAGATATGCGCGGATCGTCGGGGAATGCGAGGGCCGCCGCCGGCGACACGCCGATTACCTCCACGGCCTCGCCCTTCCGGCTCGCCGTATTGATCAACCCGCGTACCACCGCCGCCATGTCCTCGTCTGTGAGAGGCGACTCATCGTTCCACGTCGCGCCGGAGCCGATCTCAAAGAGCCTGGCCGGACCGTCGCCCTCGGCCGGCCGAGTGACGATTCTGACCGTTCTGCCTTTGACCTCGTATTCGAGTGTGCCGTCTGCGGCAGGCGCCTTCACTCGTCCCATGCCAGTCCTCACTTCGCTGCGCTGTACCGATCGTCGAGGGGACGACCGCTCAGGTCCGCCAACGGGCGGGTGAGATCCAGCGCAAGCGACCGCGCAAGGGCACGAACGCTGTCGCGATGCGCCCGGGAATCGACCCGGCGTTCTAATACTAGCGCATTTGGGGGCGCAAGTGGGACTTTTGGTGCAAAGTCACTAGGACTATCGGCTCCCCGGCTGTGCCAGGCAAGGTGGCACGAGGCAAGAGCACGATGGGATGCTGGAGCTTGCGAGTGGCAGTTCCGCCGGCGCTGCGGGCACGGCCCAACCGCCCGACCTCTGAGGAGACGATCATGCGATTTGCGCTGGACATGCCCAACTTCGCGGAATTCGCGGACCCGGCGACGATCGTTGCCCTCGCCCGGGACGCCGAGGCCGCCGGCTGGCATGGGTTCTTCGTCTGGGATCACATCAACATCTTTGGCGCAGAACCGGTGCCGGTCGCGGATCCGTGGATCCTCCTCGCGGCAGTGGCACAAGCGACCGAGAGGATCGCCATCGGCACGATGGTCACGCCCGTGCCTCGTCGTCGGCCGTGGGTACTGGCCAGGCAGACGGCGACGCTGGACCGGCTGTCGGGCGGCAGGCTGATCCTGGGCGTAGGCCTCGGGGTGCCCGCCGAGACTGAGTTCACCGCGTTCGGCGAAGAGGCCGACATCCGCGCCCGCGCCGAGAAGCTGGACGAAGGCCTGGCCATTCTGGCGGGCCTGTGGAGCGGAGAACCCTTCGAGTTCGAGGGCCGCCACTACCACGTGGCTCGGACGCGGTTCCTGCCAACGCCGATTCAGCGACCGCGCATTCCCGTCTGGGTCGCCGGGACATGGCCCAAGGAAGGGCCTCTGCGCCGGGCCGCGGCCTGGGACGGCTACTTCCCATTGAAGCTTGGGCCGGACGGTGGCGAAGAGGGGTCGATGACCGACGACGAGCTAAGCCAGGCGCGAACCAGGCTCGAGAAGCTCCGCGACGGACGCCCGGCCGACATCGTGGTGGTCGAGGAGGTGGTGGATCCCAGTCCGCGCGACGTGAGCAGGCTTCGAGCCTTCGCCGCCGCCGGCGTCACGTGGTACATGGACGGACTGGGGACGCGCTACCTCACACTCCAGGCGCTCTTCGACCGGGTCCGTCGCGGCCCGCCTCGGATGTAGCGGCCCGGCGGGCGCTCGGGCATCGGTCGGCGACCAGCCGCGGCTCGTGGCCTCCGCCCTATATACTCGGATGGCCCCGCCGGTCGCCGTCGACCGGCGACCCGATTCCTCCGAGGAGCCTCGTCATGGATCCCACGACCCAGTCAGACGTCGTCCCCGCCTCCGCCGTCACACCGGCCGGCGCACGCGCAGGCGACCTGACCCCGGCTGAGATCGACGCACTGGCATCCGCCGGCGACTACGCCGCGATATCGCTGCCGTACCTCTCCCCGATCCTTGGCCGCTACTACGAACGGAGCTGGAGCCACGGCGAGGGCCACATCCTGTACGACTCCGCCGGTCGTGGCTTCCTGGACTTCGCTTGCGGCATCGCTACCACGTCGCTGGGCCACCACCACCCGGCGGTGACGGCCGCCATCAAGGACCAGGCGGACAGGCTGCTCCACATCTGCAACGCCTTGGGCTACCTGGAGCCTGTCGGGCGGCTGGCGGCGATGCTCGCCGACGCGTGCCCGGCCCCGCTCGACACGGTCTTCTTCTGCAACTCGGGGACCGAGGCCGTCGAGGCTTCGCTCAAGCTCGCGCGCAGGGTGACGGGCCGGCCCGGCATCATCGCCTTCCGGGGCGCCTTCCACGGCCGGACGTTCGGGGCGGCCTCGATCACCAGTTCGAACATCAACTACCGGCTCGGCTATGAGCCCCTTCTCCCGTCCGTCTACCTGACGCCGTTCCCCAACGTCTACCGCTACTTCGGCGACGACCAGGAGGCTGCCACAGCCGGGGCAATGGGCGCACTTCGAACCCTCTTGGGGCATGAGATCCCGGCCTCGTCCGTGGCTGCCGTCATCATCGAGCCAGTACAGGGTGAGGGGGGCTTCAACCCGGCTCCGGCCTCGTTTCTGCGCGAGCTACGGGCTCTGTGCGACGACCACGGCATTCTGCTCATCTGCGATGAGATCCAATCGGGGATCGCCCGGACGGGTCGCATGTGGGCCTTCGAGCACGCCGGCATCGTCCCCGACGTGGTGTGCGTCGCAAAGGCGCTGGCCAACGGAATGCCGATAGGCGCAATCGTTACCCGACGCGAGCTCCAGGAGCGCTGGGGAATCGGGGCGCACGGAACCACATTCGGTGGGAACCCCGTGAGCTGCGCCGCAGGCGTTGCCGTCATGCGCACGATCGCCGAGCAGGGGCTCGTGGCGAACGCGGCGACCCGGGGCGATGAGCTGCTTGCCGGCCTGCGGGACCTCATGGCGCAGGACGACAGGATCGGCGACGTGCGAGGCCTCGGGCTGATGGCGGGCGTCGAGCTTGTCAAGGACCGCGCTACTCGCGATCCGGACACGGCCACCAGCGAAGGGCTCGTCGGGGCCTGTGCCGAGCAGGGCCTGCTCGTCCTGAGCTGCGGCACGCACCACAACGTGATCCGCTTCCTGCCGCCGATCGACATCACTGCCGAGGAGATTGCGCGCGGCGTCGACTTGTTTGGGACGGCGCTGCGATCCGTGCCGGGCGCCGACTGACCGAGCCGCTCCCGCCGGGCCGCGCTCCCGCCAGATCCGCATCGCGCGAGACGGGCCCCTCGCAGAATCATCGA
This sequence comes from Candidatus Limnocylindrales bacterium, assembly GCA_049520815.1. GTDB lineage: Bacteria > Chloroflexota > Limnocylindria > Limnocylindrales > CSP1-4 > Fen-1039. The sequence continues at coordinate 27,938 of JBEKPL010000014.1, read as the reverse complement.
CGTCCGCGGCAGTCGCCGCGGACGTCGACTCTGGCTCGGCGGATGCGGGCACTTGGCCCGATAACGGGCCTCCGGCGAGCTCGGATGCTGCGTTCTAGCGGTTCCTGTCCAGGAAGGTCATCACGTCTTCGAGACGGAAGCGACGGTCGCCCCTCTTGCAGACGCGATAGAAGGGGAGCTCGCCTCGATCGCCGAGACGCTTCACCGTGTTGACGTGCAGGTGGAGCATCGTCGCCACCTCGCTAGCGGTGAGCATCGGACCGAGTTCGTTAGCGGCCATGACAGCCATAGGTTTCCTCTGCGTCTGCATTTGCATGGGTGCGTTGGAACTTCCTGAGTGGACAGGCCCAAACCGGGCCTGAAGCGACGCGAACCGTACAGAGTCCACCCAACCGTCACAAGCCGTACTTTGGACTAGCGCCGCCGGTACCGTGCCGGATCGGCAAGTCATGCCGGTCGGCGGTGCCGGCACGACAGCTGCAGGCAGGTCGCGCGCCACTGATGCAGGCCGCGTACGATGGTGGCTGCGTTCCAGGAGGGCCAGAGGGTGCTACCCGCGTCATGTCGGGGTCGATCACCGGTTCGTGGATTCCTGGGCCACGCCGCCGCCGTGGCGGCAGCCGCCGCGATCCTCGCCTCGTGCGGCAGCACGGTGCCGACCGGCCGTCCCACCGCCGAGGCCACCGAGACGATCGCCCCCACGCCCTGGCCGAGCGCGCTGACGTCCCCCACTCCGGCGCCGACCGTCACGCCCCAACCCACGCCTACGGGGCCCACCAAGTTCCCCATCGCGGTGGTGGCCCGCTTCGACGACACGAGGCCAAGCATCTCCCCGGAAGCCCTCGCCGCAGCAGTGGAATCCGGCAAGGTCATCGTGCCTTGCGAGGTCACGGGGCTGACCCTCAACGGCCTGACGGTGACCCAGCCCTCGACCGCGACCTGCATGCCCGCGGCGGAGATCACGGCCAAGATCCACGCCACGGCCACGATCCTGGGCCTCCTGCCGCCCGGGCTGGTCACGCCTTCCGTCAAGGTCCTTTCGATCGGCGACGCCGACCTGTTCGGCTCGCCCAGCCATCGGGCGCTGCCCTATCCGCTCCTGGCCGAGACGACTACTGCCGCCGACTGGACCGCCTACGACGCTGGCGACGTGCGGACCCTCATCTCCACCGGCGACACGTGCCCCGATCGATGGGTTGCCCATATGGCAGTGACCATGAAGAAGGGCTGGCCCTGGGTTCTCAACGGCGGCACGACCCACTACGCCGGGTTCTATATGAACAAGTCGTACGACGGCCCCGACGGCAACGGCTGGCCGACCCCCGTCCTCCGGCGCAACGGCGACACCGGCAAGGTGGCCGCCCTGATCTCCGACAACGACGTCAGCGCCAACGACTTCGAGTGCCCGATGCTCGCCCACCTGGTCGATCACGGCACGGCCAAGGTCTTCAACGTCGACCCACAGTGGGCGACACTGCTGGCCGGAACGGGCGGCCTCAAGGTCGTCACGCTCGGCTCGAACCACATCACCGACGGCGGTCGCGGGGGAGTGCTGGAGACGCTCCAGTACCTCGACGCGGCGGGGATCAAGCACACCGGAGCGGGCAGGAACCTGGCCGACGCCCTCGCCCCGGCCGTGGTCGACGTCCGCGGCGTCAAGTTCGCCTTCGTCGGCTGGGACGATGTCTCGGGCTCCGCGGCGGCGACGAGCGAGCCCGGCGTCGCGCCGATGACCGACGACAACGTCTGCAGCTCGATCAAGGCCGCACGCGCCGTGGCCGACGTCGTCATAGCCATGCCCCAATGGGGCTGGCCTGAGTACCACGCCACGATCACCAAGCAGCAGATCGCCCAGCGGGACCACATGTACGCCTGCGGCGCCGACGGGATCCTCGGCAGTGGCACCCACTGGGCGTCATGGGTATCGATCCTGCCAGGGGCGAACGGCCCCACCTTCGCGATTGGCAGCCATGGCAACTTCATCTTCGATCAGGGCTGGAGCCGCCAGACGATCGAGGGAGTGGTCGTGGAGGTCACCTTCGTCGGAACCCGGCTGGCCCAGTTCCGGCTGCACCCGTACGTCATCGTCGACTCGGCTCAGCCGAACCTGATCGACCCGACGACCGATGGAAAGTACGTCCTCAACCAGGTCTGGTCCGTGAGCGACGTCCGCTGAAGGCAGACCTGAGAGCGATCGGTCAGCTGGCCGTTGCCGTTGCGGTGGGGCTCGGCGAAGGGGATGAGCTCGCCGCCGACGGCGAGGGCGCGGTCGAGGTGCCCGAGGCGCCGGGCGATTCGGACGGGCTCAGGCTGCCCGACGGAAGGGCGATCGTAGGCTCTGGGGAAGTCGTGACCTGCGCAGCGAAGATGTCGGACCGAGCCATCGCGTAGTCGGTCCAGAACACGCTTTCGGCGTCCACCATCTCCTGCCCGATGAGGAGCACGTCGTTTGCGGACGTGGCCGCCGCTACCTGATCGAGGAGCGTGGCCTCATCGTCCCCGGCCTGGATGAACTGCCCGACGGCCGTGTTGGTGGCCGAGTTGACGGCTGCCGACTGCCTGGCGTCACTCCAGTCCTTCACCTCGGCCAGGGCGTTCATCCAACCCTTGATGTCGTCGCGGAGCGCCGTGTAGGCGGACTTCTGGGCGGTGAAGTCATTGACCGAGGCGCTGATCCGCTGCATGTCGGCGTCGTGCTTCGGTTTCCACTGATCCTCGATCTGAGTCCAGCGTTCCCTCGGGGTTGGCGTATGCGGGCCGAAACTAATGTACGCCCAGACGCCGGCGAACAGCACCACGAACGCCAGGAATAGCGGGACGTACTCCTTCACGTAGGCGAAAGCGTTCCGGAGCATGGTGTGGCGGCGCACTGGAGTTGGACCGCGTCGCCTCACGCCCGGCGTCGCCGTGTGGTGGCGGGCGGCGACGGATCCCTCAGACTCCGGCTCGTTCTCGATTTCCGGTCTCGGCGTTGCCTCGGCCGGCCCCTTCGATGACGACCTGCGGTGGCTGGCGGGCGCCGCTCGGCCGCGGCGCGACTGTGGCGACAACGTGAATCCTCCTGCTGAGGCCGGGGGCTCGCGAGCCGCCCGGCTCGCCCTTCACAATCCGGCGGAACTGCTCGAGCGGGCGTCGGAAGTCTATCGTGAATCGGACCCGCGGCGAACGATGCCCTCGACGACCCGAGATCCCGAGACGCCTTCGTTCCCAATTCGCAACCTTGGCGACCTTGACCTGACACCTCTCCTGATCGACACTCGGCTTTCCGCGACGGAATGGGGCTCCTGCGCAACGGAGCGGGGACTCCTGTCGCTGTCTCGGGCCGTGGCCCGCGGCCGCGAGCCAGTTCTACGAGGACGGCGGACGAGATGAGCACGAAAGACGCACCGAAAGGCCGGGGGCTCTACGACCCCGCCTTCGAGCATGACGCGTGCGGTTTCGGCTTCGTCGTGGATATCGCCGGCCGCCAGTCACACGCCACGGTTCGTGACGCGCTCACGGTCCTCGTCAACCTCGAGCATCGCGGCGCCAGCGGCTCCGAGAAGAACACCGGCGACGGCGCCGGGATCACGATCCAGATCCCCCACCGCTTCCTGGCAGACGTGGTGGCCAAATCCGGAGTTCATCTCCGCGGCAAAGGTGGCTACGGCATCGGCATGGTCTTCCTGCCGCAGGACAAGGTCAGCCGCGTCGAGTGCTTCCGCCTCTTCGAGCAGGTCGTCGCCGGGGAGGATCTTCACCTCCTCGGCTGGCGCGACGTTCCCACGGACAACACCGGCCTGGGAACGAGCGCCAAGGCCAGCCAACCACTGATCCGCCAGGTCTTCATCGATCGGCCCGAGCGCCTCGTCGAGGACCTCGCCTTCGAGCGCAAGCTATATGTCGCCCGCCGCCTCGTCGAGAAGGCCGTCTCGCGCTCGGCGATCCCCAACCGCGGCGACTTCTACATCCCCTCGCTCAGCTGCCGGACGATCGTCTACAAGGGGATGCTCAACGCCTCGCAGCTGCGTACGTTCTACCCGGATCTGGCCGATGAGCGCGTCGAGAGCGCCATCGCCATGGTCCATTCCCGTTTCTCGACCAACACCTTCCCGTCCTGGCCGAGGGCGCATCCCTATCGCTACATCTCCCACAACGGCGAGATCAACACCCTGCGCGGGAACGTCAACTGGATGCATGCCCGCCAATCGCAGTTCAGCTCCGGTCTGTTCGGAGATGAGCTGACCAAGGCGCTGCCGGCGATCGACGTGGAGGGCTCGGATTCGGCGATCCTCGACAACGTCCTGGAGCTCCTGTACCTGTCGGGTCGCTCGGCGGCCCACGCCCTGATGATGATGGTGCCCGAGCCATGGCAGCACCACGAATCGATGGCTCCCGAGAAGCGAGCTTTCTACGAGTTCCACTCCTGCCTTATGGAGCCCTGGGACGGTCCCGCTTCGATCGCGTTCACCGACGGCATCCGCGTCGGCGCCACGCTCGACCGCAACGGCCTGCGACCTGCCCGCTACTACGTCACCGCCGACGGCCGCGTGATCATGGCGTCGGAGGCCGGCGTCCTCGACATCCCGCCCGACCAGATAGTGGTCAAGGGGCGCCTGCAGCCAGGCCGGATGTTCCTCGTCGACACGGCCGAGCAGCGCATCGTCTCCGATGACGAGCTCAAACACCGCGTGGCCACCGAGCAGCCCTACGGGGAGTGGGTCCGCGAGTGGCTCGTCAAGCTGACCGAGCTGCCGCCTCCACCGCGCGTCATCGAGCCCGATCACGAGACCGTCTTGCGCCGCCAGGAAGTCTTCGGCTACACGGCCGAGGATGTCCGTATCCTCATCAACCCGATGGCCACCACCGGCACGGAGCCGGTCGGATCGATGGGCAACGACGTGGCTCTGGCGGTGCTGTCCGAACGGCCACAGCTGCTCTTCTCATACTTCAAGCAGCTCTTCGCCCAGGTCACGAACCCACCCATCGACGCCATCAGGGAAGAGATGATCATGGCCACGGAGATGGCGATCGGGCCGGAGGGCAACCTGCTGGAACCCGTGCCCGAGTCGGCCCACCAGCTCGAGCTGCCCTCGCCGGTCCTTTCCAACGAGGAGCTCGAGAAGATCCGGGGCCTCGCCACCGGCGACCCGCACGGCTTCAAGACGCTCACCCTCCCGATCGTCTATCGGGTCGCGGACGGCGGCGCGGGCCTGCGCAAGGCCATCGAGCAGCTGCGCGACCGCTGCTCGGAGGCGATCTCCGAGGGCCACAACATCATCATCCTGTCGGACCGGGGGCACGACGCCAACGAAGCCCCGATCCCGTCCCTGCTGGCCGTCTCGGCGGTCCACCATCATCTCGTCCGGTCCGGAACTCGGACCCGCGTCGGCCTGGTCCTGGAGTCGGGCGAGCCGCGCGAGGTCCACCACTTCGCCCTGCTGATCGGCTACGGCGCGAGCGCAGTCAACCCCTATCTGGCCTTCGAGACCATCCACGACCAGGTCCGACTTGGGATGATCGCCGGATCTGCGGAACTCGCCGAGAGGAAGTACCGCAAGGCGATCGCCAAGGGGATCGTCAAGGTCATCTCCAAGATGGGGATCAGCACGACTCAGAGCTACCACGGAGCCCAGGTCTTCGAAGCGCTGGGGCTCAATCAGGACTTTGTCGACGAGTACTTCACCGGGACGCCCACCCGGATCGGCGGCATCGGCATCGAAGTAGTCGCCCGCGAAGTGAAGATGCGCCAGGACCGCGCCTACCCGCCCAAGCGACCGATCTTTCACAAGCAGCTGGGTGTCGGCGGCAACGTCCAGTTCCGCGTCGAGGGCGAGAACCACCTCTTCACCCCGCTCAGCATCGCCCAGCTCCAGTACTCCACCCGGAGCGGCAGTTACGAGGCTTTCAGGGAGTACTCCAGGCTCATCGACGACCAGTCCCGCGGCCTGTGCACGCTGCGCGGCCTGATGGACTTCAAGCCGAACCACCGGCACCCGCTGCCGATCGACGAGATCGAGCCGGTCGAATCGATCATCAAGCGCTTCAAGACCGGCGCGATGAGCTACGGCTCCATCTCGCGCGAGGCCCACGAGGCGCTGGCCATCGCCATGAACCGCCTGGGCGCCAGGTCCAACACCGGCGAGGGTGGCGAAGACCCGGCCCGCTTCGAGATGCTCCCCAACGGCGACTCACTCAAGAGCGCCATCAAGCAGGTCGCATCGGGCCGCTTCGGGGTGACCAGCCAGTACCTCGTGAGCGCCCAGGAGATCCAGATCAAGATGGCCCAGGGAGCCAAGCCTGGCGAAGGTGGGCAGCTGCCCGGCCACAAGGTCTATCCCTGGATCGCCAAGGTCCGCCACTCGACGCCGGGCGTGGGCCTGATCAGCCCGCCTCCGCATCACGACATCTACTCGATCGAGGACCTGGCCGAGCTGATCCACGACCTCAAGAACGCCAACTCGCAAGCGCGAATCTCGGTCAAGCTCGTCTCCGAGGTGGGCGTAGGGACGATCGCTGCCGGCGTGGCCAAGGCACACGCCGACGTCATCCTGATCAGCGGCCACGACGGCGGCACAGGCGCCTCGCCGCTCTCCGCGATCAAGCACTCCGGCCTTCCCTGGGAGCTGGGCATCGCCGAGACCAATCAGGTCCTGCTGGTCAACGACCTGCGCTCTCGTGTGGCCATCGAAGTGGACGGCCAGATGAAGACGGGCCGGGACGTCGTCGTAGGCGCCCTCCTCGGGGCCGAGGAGTTCGGCTTCTCGACAGCTCCGCTGGTCACCCTAGGCTGCGTGATGATGCGCGCCTGCCACCTCAACACCTGCCCAGTGGGTATCGCCACGCAAGACCCGGAGCTGCGCAAGCGTTTCACCGGCGACCCGCAGTACGTGATCAACTTCATGACCTACGTGGCCATGGAAGTCCGCGAGCATATGGCCCAGCTCGGCTTCCGGACCTTCGAGGAGATGGTGGGCCACTCCGAGCGCCTCGAGATGCGACGGGCCATCGACCATTGGAAGGCTCACAATCTCGATTTCAGCCGGATCCTGTTCCAGCCGCAGGTTCCCAAGACGACGCTCCGGACCTGCCAGATCGGACAGGAGCACAAGATCGAGGAATCCCTCGATTCGACCACGCTGATCCCACTCTGCGAGCCCGCGCTCGAACGCGGCGAGCACGTTGAGGCCGATCTTCCGATCCGCAACGTCAACCGCGTCGTCGGCACCATGCTCGGGTCTGAGATCACCCGCCGGTATGGAGCGGCCGGCCTCCCCGAAGACACCGTCAAGCTCCACTTCCGCGGGTCGGCCGGGCAGAGCCTCGGAGCCTTCCTCCCCAAGGGGATCACGCTCACGCTCGAGGGCGACGCCAACGACTACCTGGGCAAGGGCCTGTCGGGCGGCAAGATCGTCCTATTCCCGCCGCGTGAGTCGCGGTTCGTGGCGGAGGAGAACGTCATCGCCGGCAACGTAGCCTTCTACGGGGCCACGTCCGGCGAGGCCTACATCCGCGGCATCGCCGGCGAGCGCTTCTGCGTCCGCAACTCCGGCCTCAACGCCGTGGTGGAGGGTGTGGGCGATCACGGCTGCGAGTACATGACCGGTGGCCGCGTCGTCGTCATCGGCAAGACCGGCCGCAACTTCGCCGCCGGCATGTCCGGCGGGATCGCCTACGTCCTGGACGAGAGCGGTGAGGGCGGCGCCGCCGGCGGTGGCTTCGAACGGGTCTGCAACAAGGATATGGTCGGGCTCTTCCCGCTCTCCGATCCGGACGAGGCGGCGCTGGTCCAGCGACTGCTGGAGCGTCACGTGGAATACACGGCCAGCACCCGGGCCAGGGCGCTTCTGGACGACTGGCCCACTGCGGTCCGCCGCTTCGTTAGCGTCGTCCCGAACGACTATCGCCGCGTTGTCGAGGCTCAGGTCCGCATGCGGGAGCGAGGTCTTTCGCAGGAGGAGGCCGAGATGGCCGCCTTCGAGGAGAACGTCCTGGACGCGCGCCGGGTGGCGGGGAACTAGAGATGGGCAAGCCGACGGGCTTCATGGAGTTCGAGCGGGAGCCGGCCCACGTCCGTCCGCCCCTGGAGCGAGCCAGGGACTGGAAAGAGGCGCACCCGAGCTACGCGGAGAAGACCCTGCGAGACCAGGGCGCCCGGTGCATGGATTGCGGCATCCCGTACTGCCACTCCGGCGTCCTGCTCAACGGTCTGGCCATGGGCTGCCCGATCCACAACCTGATCCCCGAGTGGAACGACCTGGTCTACCGCGGCCAGTGGCGCGAGGCGATCATCCGCCTTCACAAGACCAACAACTTCCCGGAGTTCACGGGGCGAGTCTGCCCGGCGCCGTGCGAGGGGTCGTGCACGCTTGGTATCAGCCAGCCGCCCGTCACCATCAAGACCATCGAAAACGAGATCATCGAGCGCGCCTTCCTCGAAGGCTGGGTCCTGCCCGAGCCGCCGCTAGCCCGCACCGGCATGAAGGTTGCCGTCGTCGGCAGCGGTCCCGCCGGCCTGGCCGCGGCGGCGCAACTGAACCGCGCCTGCCACGATGTGACCGTCTACGAGCGCGAAGACCGGGTCGGCGGCCTGCTCGTGTACGGCGTCCCAAACATGAAGCTGGACAAGTCCGTCGTCGAGCGGCGGGTGAAGCTGCTCGCCGCCGAGGGCATCAAGTTCGTCACCGGCGTATCGGTCGGCCGGGACGTCGCCCCCGAGAAGCTCGTCTCGGACTTCGACGCGGTCGTGCTGGCTACCGGTTCGACCGTTCCGCGCGATCTGAGGGTCGAGGGACGCGAGCTCTCCGGAGTCCATTTCGCCATGGACTTCCTGGTCGCCAACACCAAGGCGCTCCTGGGCGACACCGCCACGCCCATCTCCGCCGCCGGAAAGAACGTGGTCGTGATCGGCGGTGGCGACACCGGCACGGACTGCGTCGGCACGGCCATCCGCCAGGGCGCGAAGAGCGTGGTCCAGCTCGAGATCCTGCCCAGGCCGCCCGAGACCCGAGCCGTAGACAACCCGTGGCCGCAGTGGCCGAAGGTCTACAAGCTCGACTACGGCCAGGAGGAGGCTGCCGCCCTGTGGGGTGCCGATCCTCGCCGCTATGGCGTCAATACCCGCCGCCTCCTCGGCAACGCGCGGGGCGCCCTCAAGGCCATCGAGACGGTCGAGATCGAGTGGGTCCACGCACCCGGCGACCGGCCGGAGATGCGGGAGCTTCCGGGCACCGAGAAGATCGTCGACGCGGACCTGGTTCTCATCGCGATGGGCTTCCTCGGCCCTGCGCCGGATCTGCCGGAAGCCTTCGGGTGCAAGCTGGACCACCGCGGCAACATCGCCCACGACGAGGACCAGATGACCACGGTTCCGGGCGTCTTCGCCGCCGGGGACTGCTCGCGGGGCCAGTCGCTCGTGGTCTGGGCGATCCACGAGGGCCGCCGCGCCGCCCGTGGTGTCGACAAGTACCTGATGTTCGGCGAGACGGTCCTGCCCGACTGAGACGCGGTCAGGAGCGGCGGCGGACTATGCGGCGCGAGCCGATCAGGCGAGTTCGAAACGCCGCTCCGCCAGCTCCGCCAGCTCGCGCCCGATCGCCAGCGAGGCTGTGGCCGCCGGCGACGGGGCATTCCGCACGTGCAGGATCCGGCCGGTGCCCCCAATCGAGAAGTCGTCGACGATCTCGCCGCTCAGCCGGACCGATTGCGCGCGAACGCCGGACGGACCCGGCTCGAGATCGTCGTCCCCGATCTCCGGCACGTAGCGCCGGACCCGGGCTGCGAAGGCCGGTCGCCACAGATCCCGCCACATCTCCCCAGCCCCGAACCGCCAGAAGCGGAGCCCCAACCGCAGGAAGCCGCGATAGGTGAGCGTGGCAGCCAGCTCGGCCGGCACCACGTCCCGGAGACGGTAACCCTCGCGAGCGAATGCCAGTACGGCGTTCGGCCCGGCCCACACGTCGCCGTCGATGCGGCGGGTCAGGTGGATCCCCAGAAACGGAAAGCGCGGGTCGTTGACCGGGTAGATGAGCGCCCGGACCAGGTGCCGGGCCTCGCGCCTGAGTCGCAGGTAATCGCCACGGAACGGCACCACTCGCTGGTTTCCCGCGTGGCCCGTCATCGCGGCCACGCGATCCGACCACAGCCCGGCGCACGCGATGACGGACAGGGTCCTCACCTCGCCCTGTGGCGTGACGAGTACCAGCTCCTCGGCGGCGGATTCCCCCACCCCGGGACGCCGCTCGATCCCTCTGACCCGCCGGCCGAGCAGGATCTCGCCGCCGCGGGATCGGACCTCGTCCGCGTAGGCCAGGCTGACCCGCTCGAAATCCACGATCCCAGTCGTCGGCGAGTAGAGCCCCGCGACCCCGGTCGCGTGCGGCTCTATCTCGGCTATCCGCTCGGGACCAACGCGCTCCAAGCCCGGCACGCCGTTGGCGGTCGCCCGCTTCGTCAGCTCCTCGAGGCCTGCCAGTTCGCTCGACTCCGCCGCCACCACGAGCTTGCCGCACCGCTCGATCGGAATGCCGTGTTCCCCGGCGAATCGCTCCAACTCGGCCTTGCCCTCACGGCACAGGATCGCCTTGCGCGACCCGGCCGCGTAGTAGAGGCCGGCGTGGACGACGCCGCTGTTGTGACTCGACTGGTGCAGGGCGACCGCCGTCTCTTTCTCGACCACGGCGAGCCGCAGGCCGGGGCGACGCTGCAGCAGCCGCAGCGCGGTGGCCAGGCCCACGATTCCCCCTCCGACGATGGCGATGTCGTAGCGCTGGCTCACGGCTCGATCATCTCCATCGCGGCGCCCCGGAGTCCGCGTCGCCCTACAAGGAGGGAGCCGGCGTCGGCGAAGCCTGGGGCCAGGCCGGCGGCGGCGCGTCCGGGACGCCCTGATATCTGGCCGAGCCTATCAAGCCGAACATGCCGAGCGGCCAGTAGCGCAGCCAGGCCCGGCCGATGACCGTGGATCTGGGGATCGGGCCGAAGACTCGCGAGTCCTGCGACGCCTGGCGGTGGTCCCCCAGCACGAACAGCTGGTCCTTGGCGATGCGCCAGCTCGACTGATTGCCAAGCGGCGTCGTGGGCTGCCCCTCGAACACGTACGGCTCATCCAACCTGACGCCGTTGACCCATACCGCGTCGTCGTGGACCTCCACCAGGTCGCCCCCTACACCGATGACTCGCTTGACGAATGGGATGTCCTGACCGTCTTCCGAGTAACCCGCCGGCGGCTCGAACACGATGATGTCGCCGCGCTTGTAGTCACTGAAGTTGGGCGAGACCTTGTCCACCAGCACGTACTGGCCGGGCTCGAGGGTGTGCTCCATCGAGACCTGCATGATCTGGTACGGCTGCGCCACGAAATGCTGGACCAGAAAGAAGATGACGAGGGTGAGGACCAGCGTCTCGACGATCTCGATGAGGCAGCCACGCCAGTGTCGATTCATCCGGAACAGCACCCCTCTGCAGGCCGCGGCAAACCGCGCGGAGTGGTCGGGCCGAGGAGTCGCGTCCGGATCCCGGCCGCGACCGGCCTAGAAGGTAGCACCTCCTGAGGTTTCGGCGGAGCCACGCTCGCCAGGAGGGACCGGCCAGTCTCGGGCTCGCTGGCGCACCACGGCGCTCTCGTACCGCTCGCCGACTACCGCCTCCCGGGCTGCGGACCCTCCCGTTCCGCGCGGCGGGACTTCCTTGACAGGTGACCATAGGGTCACATATCGTCCCTCCGTGGACGAGGTCTTCAGGGCACTGGCGAACCCAAGCCGCAGGCTCCTCCTGGATCGGCTATTCGAGCGAGACGGCCAATCGCTCGTAGAGCTGCAGGCGTACCTGCCAATGGGCCGGTTCGGGGTCATGAAGCACCTTCGCGTCCTCGAGGACGCCGGTCTGGTGACGACTCGCAAGGTCGGCCGCGAGAAGTTGCATTACCTGAACCCCGTCCCGATCCGGCTCGTCCACGACCGCTGGATAAGCCGCTACGCCGAGCCGATCGTCGCGCATCTGAGCGCGCTGAAGGCTCGCCTGGAGGAGCAACCGATGGGCGTCGCACCCCGACATGTCTACGAGATCTACGTCAAGTCCACGCCGGAGCGCCTGTGGCGGGCCATAACCGACCCGGCCGACACGCAGCTCTACTACTACGGCACCAGGGTCCAGTCCGACTGGAAGGTCGGCTCCAAGCTCGTCTACCTCGACCACGACGAGGTCGCCCTCGACTGCAAGATCCTGGAGATCGATCCGGCCCGACGCCTCGTCCACAGCTTCACGATGGTCCACGACCCGGAGACGGCCGCCGAACGCCCGTCGCGGGTCACCTGGGAGATCGAGAAGCGGGGCGAGGTCTGCCGACTGCGCCTGGTCCACGACGACTTCGACGGCGAGACCAAGACCTACCACGAGGTCGAGTTCGGCTGGTCCGAAATCCTCTCGGGCCTCAAGACGCTGCTCGAGACCGGCGAGCCGCTCCACATCGGCGAAGAAACCGAGATGCCCGCCTGACACGGCCGAACCGCCAGTCCGCTGGTCGGGGGCTACTGCCTCCGACCGGCTTCTTCGTGTTGGCCACGTCGGCCGTCGACTTCGGCGAGAGCCGCAACATCGCACGCACGCCCCGCTTGCTGCCGGGCTTCCCTGTATCGTCTCGCCTGTGAGCACAATCCTCGAATTCCGCGGGGCGTTCCGCCTCGTAGCCAGCGATGGCGACCGTCTCCGGAGTCGAAGCCGGGGCACGTGGTTCTGCCGGTGCGGTCAGGAGGCCCTGGCCGAGCGCGACAAGCCCAAGTGCGAGACCTGCGCCAGTGGAGGCGATTGCGGCAGCGATTGCACCCTCAGCCGACTGGTCTGCCCCGCGTGCGGCCAGTCCGCCTGAACCTCGCGATGGCCACCCAACCGGCGACGAAACCCCATCCCATCTTCCTGGCAGGTCGGTGGGTCGACTCGCCCCACCGGCTGGTCGTCGACAACCCAGCTCGCCCCAACGAGCCGGCCGGCTCCACATACACCGCCACGCCCGCACAGTACGAGGAGGCCGTTGCGGCCGCGGTGGCGGCTTTCGAGCGGACTCGCAAGATGCCCGCCTACGAGCGGAGCGCGGCCCTCCGCAGAATCAGCGGGGGTATCGAGACGCGGCGCGAGGAGATCGGTCGTCTGATCGCCACCGAATCGGGCAAGCCGATCCAGGACGCGCTCACGGAGGTGGACCGCGGCATCCTGACTTTCCGCACCGGCGCCGAGGAGGCTGAACGTATCGTCGGCGAGGTCATCCCGCTGGATCTCAACCCCGCCTCGCGCGGCCGGACCGGGATCACGCGGCGCTTCCCGATCGGCCCGATCGCCGCCATCAGCCCGTTCAACTTCCCGCTGAACCTGGCCGCGCACAAGCTGGCACCGGCCATCGCCTCGGGCAACCCCATCGTCCTCAAGCCTCCGTCCAAGGATCCGCTCACGATGCTGACCGTTGGCGAGATCGTCGCCGAAGCCGGTCTCCCGGAAGGCTCGGTCAGCATCCTGCCGATGACCCGTGAGCTGGGCGACCGGATGGTTTCGGACGACCGCTTCAAGCTGCTCACCTTCACGGGGAGCCCGGCCGTCGGCTGGGAGATGAAGGCTCGAGCCGGCCGCAAGCGGGTCGTGCTAGAGCTGGGTGGCAACGCAGGCGCCATCGTCGACCGTTCGGCCGACCTCGACTGGGCGATCCGGCGGTGCGTCATCGGCGCCTTCAGCTACGCCGGCCAGGTCTGCATCAGCGTCCAGAGGGTCTTCGTCCACGAGGCGATCTGCGACGATTTCATGGCTCGGTTCGTGGAAGCCGCGCGCAAGCTGAAGGTGGGCGATCCGCTGGACCCGCAGACGGACGTCGGCCCGATGGTGGACCTCGAGGCCGCGGCCCGAACGCAGGCCTGGCTGGACGAGGCTCGCTCGATGGGTGGGCGGGTTCTCCTCGGCGGCACGGCGGACGGCTCGTACTTCCCGCCGACCGTCCTGACGGACGTGCCGGCCACGGCCCGCGTCTGTAGCGAGGAGGCCTTCGCCCCGCTCGTCGTGATGGCGCCCTTCCGCGACTTCGCGGACGCGGTGCATCGCGTGAACGAGAGCCGGTTCGGGCTCCAGGCGGGCGTCTTCACGAACGACCTCCGCACGCCTGGTCTGCCTTCGAGCAGCTGGAGGTCGGCGGCGTCATCGTCAACGACGTCCCGACCTATCGCATCGACCACATGCCCTACGGCGGCTCGAAGGACTCAGGCCAGGGCCGCGAGGGTCTCCGCTACGCCATCGAAGACATGACCGAGCTACGGATCATGGTCCTGGCCCACCAGAGATAGGAACGCCGGTCTGGCCGCCTCTGGATATCGGCAAAGCAGCGGAAGCTGACGCCGACGCTGACGGAGGCGGGGAAGACAGCGGCGGAGCGGGCTGGCGGCTCCAGAGCCACTCGCGCAGGGTCAGCCCGGACGCGTGGACGGCTGCGGCCTCCGGGAGGCCAACGTAGCGGTAGTGCCAGGGCTCGTACGCGTAGCACGTCACGTCGGTCTTGCGGTACGGGTAACTCATGACGAAGCCGTACCGCCAGGCGTTGGCGGCGAGCCACGCTCCCACCCTCGACTCGGTCGCGAAGTTGTAGTAGATCCATGGCTGCTGTCCACCCTTGTCCATGAAATCGATCGCCGTGCCGAGCTGGTGCTCCGAGTGGCCCGGACGCGCGGAGTAGAGCAGGGCCACCGGGTAGCCCACGGTGTTGACCCAGCTGTAGAAGGTGTACCTCTGAGTCAGGTAGTCCCGATAGGCTGAGGAGATCGCCAGCGGCGCACCTGCGTCCGCCGCCGCGCCTGCCATGGCGCTCAGGTCGGGGACCACGAGATCCCGGACGTAGTAGGCGCTGCGGAGGCCGGCGCTCGTTGTGCTTACGAGATCGTCGGGCTCGTAGCTGCTCGGCAGTTCGTAGGTCGTGTCCACGAGAGTGAGAGCCCAGTCGGCCTGGCTCGCCAGCGGCGTCGGCGCCTCGCCGTGCCCGCACTCGGGCAATGGCGCGCCGTTGGTGACGGCGGCAACACGGCTCGCTGCCGTCACCCACGGAGGCATCGTGGACCCCGCATCTGCCGAGGCCGTGGCGACGGCGAACGTCACCGTCGGTGACACAGTGACCGCCGGCTGCGTGGCGTCGGCAACGAGCGCGGGTGCGCCGGCAGAGGGCACGGCCGGACCGGGGATCGATGCCACCTCGGCGGCCGGTGGCGTCGAGGTGGCCGGTGGCGTCGGGGCGGCCGCCGGCGTCGGGGCGGCCGGTGGCGTCGGGGCGGCCGCTGGCGTCGGGGCGGCCGCTGGCGCGATCTCCGCGGAGCCGGCACCGAGCAGGGCGGCGATCGCCACGACGTTGACTGCGGCCCGCCGAAACACCATCGATCCCCTTCCGACATGACCGTAAGCGCAAGGGCCGTGCTCAGTGTAGCCGGCCTTCTCCACCAATCGCTCGCGGGCCGGCGAGCCCGAACCTGGCCGGGCCAGGGCCCAAGGTCGGCTCGCGACCCGCTACAGTCCTCGCCATGACAGTCGGCCTCGTGATCGGTGGCGATCTCCCGATGGTCGCGACGCTCGCCGCCAGGGCGGAGGCAGCCGGCCTGGAGTCGGTCTGGGTGGCCGAGCTGGACCATTCCGCGTTCGTCCAGGCGGCTGCCGCCATCTCGGCCACGTCGCGGATCGGTGTCGGCACGTCCGTGGCACTGGCGTTTCCCCGTTCCCCCACCGTGACGGCAATGACGGCCTGGGACCTCGACGAGCTGTCGCGCGACCGTTTCCTGCTCGGTCTGGGACCGCAGGTCAAGCGGGTCATGGAGGCTCGCTTCTCGGTCCGCGTCGACCGGCCGGCGCCACAGATGCGCGAGTACGTCCAGGCGGTTCGAACCGTCTGGGCCGCCAACCGCGGCGAGGCGGTCGTGCATGAAGGCGAGACCTACAGGATCACAATGCCCACCTTCCACGGCCGGCCGCGGCCGGAGAGGCGCGACACACCGATCCTCCTCGCGGCCGTCGGCCCGATTCTGTCGCGCGTCTGCGGCGAGATCGCCGATGGCTTGATCGGGCACCCGCTGGCGTCACCGCGCTACCTGCGCGAGGCAGTGGCGCCGGCCATCGCTGCCGGCCTCGAGCGCGCGGGACGGCCCAGCGGCGCCTGCCCCATCACGGCGATGGCGACGGTCTCGGTCGGCGACGCCGATGCGGCCCGACGCGCCGCTCGACTCCAGATCGCCTTCTACGCCACCACGCCGTCGTATCGGGCGATCCTGGAGATGCACGACCGCAAGGCCCTGCCGCGGGACCTGCGCCGCGCGTTCGTTTCGGGCGACCGTGATCGCATGACCGCCCTGATCGACGACGAGCTGCTCGACGCCATCGCCATCGCCGGCCGCCCCGACGAAGCCGCCGATCGGCTGAAGGCCTGGGATGGCGTGGCCGAGCGCGTGGTCCTCGGGGTTCCGTGGTATGGAATGGATCCCGGCTGGCAGCGCGAGGCGCTCGAGGCCGCCCTGGAACTCGGGGCGCGGGTCGCGGCGCAGACTGCCTCAGGCGCGACGACCATATGAGGCGGGCGGGGAGTTGGCGTCCCCGGCGGGACTCGAACCCACGACCTTCCGCTTAGAAGGCGGCTGCTCTATCCGCTGAGCTACGGGGACACCGACACTGGCTGGACGCCGCGCGTAGCGTAACCCTCTCCGCCGGGCGAGGCCAGCCCGGCCTCTCCGGGCCAGGAACGAGATGAACGGCAGCAGCTCGGGCGATTTCAGTTCGGGTTGCCTATGGCGCGATAGTCCTGTCTTCGGCTCGCGCAGTCGGTGCTAGACTCCGTTTCCTTCGCGCTCACCACCTACGCGCCTGCGGTGCCCTGGAGGTCGTATCGGTGTCGTCGCTTCCGTTCGAGTCCGAACTGACGGCCGTACCGTCGGCACCCGGCGAGCGGTCGGACATCCGCGTCGAACCCCGGCCAAGGCGTGCCGGCAGAGGCTCCGCCGTCCTGGTTCCCTCGAACGGCCAGCTCGCTCTTCAGCTCCCGAGCGAGCTGCCGCACCTGGCGATCGAACCCGAGTGGAAGGACCAGCAGCGGCTCTGGGGCCACAGCTTCCACCCCATGTGCTCGTACCTGGCGAGCTTTCCGGCCGGTCTCGTGCATGCCTTCGTGGCCCGCTACACGCGCCCCGGCGACGTGGTCCTCGATCCGTTCAGCGGCCGCGGCACGACGCCACTGCAGGCTTGCGCTGAGGGGCGGATCGGCGCCGGCAACGACCTCAACCCCTTCGCCTACATCCTGACCGCAGCCAAGGTGGACCCGCCCACGAAGGCGGGCGTGAAGACCCGCCTGACGTCGCTGCGCCTGGCCTGGGCCGCCTCTGCCGGGGAGTGGAACGCTCTCGCCGACGACATCGCCGCCCACCCGGGCTCGAGGGAGATCCTGGTGCCGGGCCCCGCCAGCCAGCTATCCGGCGGTCCGAGACCGGTTGGACGTGACGCGCTCGTTCCGGCCGAAGTCGCCATGGCCTTCCACCCTCGCACGCTCGCCCAGATGCTCTACCTTCGCGCAGTCCTCGATCCGGACGATCGAGCCGACCGCTTCCTGCTCGCCACACTAACGGGCATCCTCCACGGCAAGAGCGCCAGCTACCTGTCCGCGGTGATGCCGAACACGTTCAGCATGGCTCCGCGCTATGTCCGCGATTTCGTGGCCCGGACGAGCTTCCACTCGCCGGAGCGCGACGCCTTCGCGCTTCTCGACGACAAGCTACGCCGCCTGTACCGCCAGCCGCTGCCGAGAACCCGCGGCATCGCCCTGCTCGGCGACGCGCGCGACGCCGGCGTGCGTTTCCGCGAGGCGCTCCACGGCCGCGGCCTGCCCGAGCGGGCCCGGCTCGTGGTGACGTCGCCGCCGTACCTGCGGGTCGTGAAGTACGGCTACTACAACTGGCTGCGACTGTGGCTGCTCGGCTACGACGCGGCCGCGATCGACGACCTGCTCGACGATGCCCATCACCGCGACGCCTATCTCGTCTTCATGCGCGAGGTCTTGCGGGGGCTGCGATCGGCTCTGGCCGACGATGCGGTGATCGCCCTGGTCGTCGGCGACGTGGAGCTGGACCGTGGCCGGCCGGCCGCCGGCGGCATCGGTCTGGCCGAATCGGTCTGGGAGCTGGCCGCCGCGCCGGAGGGCTACCGCCTGGCCGGCGTCGCCCTCGACGACGTCGCCGCCGGCCGCAAGATGACGAAGCTCTGGGGCGACGAGGCGGGGCAGGCCACGAAGCTGGAGCGAATCCTGGTGCTGGCCACGAGCGAGGCCGGGCGCCGGCGCGCCCTCAGCGGCGCTACCCTCCCGATCGACTGGGAGTGGCCGCCACGCTCGCCTCGGGCTCTCTGACGCCGGACGCCCCTCGTCCGACACTCCAGCGCCGCGGCTCATACAATCGCCCCATGAGGCTGATGTACGAACCCGGCGATCTGGCGGCCATGGATCCGCTCGTGCTGATGAAGAACCTGGACCACGTCCGCATGGCGAGCCGACGCCTGGGCTACGTCCTCCAGCAGCAGGTCCACCTGTACACGCCCAAGGCCAACGAGGTGCGCGATCGGATCGACCAGTACGTGGAGGCGGAGCGCCAGATCGAGGCCGAGATGGCCCGCCGCCAGCTCCGCGCCTGAGCCTCCGCGCCTGAGCCGCCGCGGTGGAGCCGCGGAGCGGCGCCGGCGAAACCGCCAGGGCGAACCTTCGGACTCAGCCCAGGCTCAGCGGGCCGCCCCCATGAAGACTTGCGCATTCGCCGCGTCGCCGGGCACCTCGTCGCGTGCGTCCGAGGGCGGCGGCGGAGCCATCACGCGGACGAACGCGCGGCCGCGCCGCTCGTCGTCCGGGCGAGTGACCTCGGCCACGAGCCCCGCCAGGCGCGGCATCTCGGCCAGACCAAAGGCGACGCCGTGTTCCGCCAGCTCCGCGAAACCCCAGCCGTGGTAAAGCCCGCGGCTCGCGACGGCGCACATCTCGTCGTAGAGCTCGGGCCAGCCCGCGCGTCTGCGCCTGTGACAGAACCGGACGAAGTCGAGGGCGGTAGCGGTGGTGCTGGGATCCTCATGCTGCCCGCGGGAATCCATCACAGCACTCGCTCCTCCATCGCGAAATACGGAATATCAAGTCCCGGCGACGGACAGCAGGCTCGGTCCAGGAAGGGTCCCGTTCCCCCCGCGCTTGGCTCCTCCGCGGCAGGTTGGGTGCATGCTAGGCGGATGCCGCGTCGCCGAGAAGGGGGTTTCTCCACCAAGAACTCCACCTTCTTTTCCACAGAACACGCGTTCTAAGACCGTTTGTTCGACCGGCTCGAACGGAGGCTCGGATCGGCCCGAGCCTCCACCCTGTCACGAAGGATGAGTCAGCGCCGGTATAGCTCGTAGAGCTGGGCGTGGACGACGACCGTGCTCGCAGCCATGTCGTGCCAGGCGCGCTTCCGCGAGTCGAAGGCCACCCAGATGAAGCCCAGGATGCCGATGAGGAAGGCGCAGAGCAGGAGTTCGCCCAGGACGACCAGAAAGCGCACTATCGCGGTCCCGCTGTCGATCGGTACGCCGTCAGAGGCGTGGACGATGCGCAGTCCACAGATCCGCTGTCCAGGTGTCCCCCCTCTGGCCCAGAAGTACGGGAAGTAGCCAAGCCACAGGAACGGGATAGCCAGGATACCGACGATCGTGATGACGCAGAGTAT
Source organism: Candidatus Limnocylindrales bacterium (assembly GCA_049520815.1). Classification (GTDB taxonomy): domain Bacteria; phylum Chloroflexota; class Limnocylindria; order Limnocylindrales; family CSP1-4; genus Fen-1039. The sequence continues at coordinate 8,232 of JBEKPL010000014.1, read as the reverse complement.
CGTCATGCCGTAGAGCGCGAAACCGTCCAGCGATCGCGCCGCCCAGCGGACCCAGAACCCGCCGTACTGGAACCCGGCCGCTATTCCCGGCGGCGGCGGGATCGTGCCGACCTGCAAACCCGGTTGAGGCGGGTATCCGGGCGGAGGGTATCCGGGCGGAGGGTATGCCCCGGGCGGCGGGTATCCGGGCGACGGGTATCCGGGCGACGGGTATGCCCCGGGCGCATCGGCCTGCGCCGGGTATCCGGGCGCGGGCGGCCACGCACCGGATTCTCCGCCGGCCATCTGTCCAGGTTGCTGCGGGTTGTCGGACATTGCCGATCTCCTGCGTGACGGTCTGCCCAGCCTCCGCTGGCGAGCGATCCTTCCCTGGCCGAGCGTGCGGTCATGCTAGCAGGGAGGGTTGGGCCTCTGGGCCTCTCGGGTATCGCCTGCGCTGGCGTGGCTCCTGCCGGGCCGGAGATTGAGAACGCCCCCGGGGCGCGGTCCGGGGGCGTTGGCGTGGCAATTTGGTACCGCATATCGGATTCGAACCGATGGTCTCCGCCTTGAGAGGGCGGTGTCCTGGGCCTCTAGACGAATGCGGCATCGAGGCGGTCGCCGTGGGGCGAACCGGGCGGGATGATAGCAGGCGCCGGAGGGGCGCGCCATCGGAGCTCGCACCCCAGCACAGCCTGGACGCCGCGAGCGGGCCGTCCCGTTCTGCCTCGGAGAGGCCTACAGCCGGTGCGACTCCAGGAAGGCCCGGATACCGTCGGCCACCTGCTGAAAGCTCGACTCGCCGATCACGAGCCCGTAGTGGGAATGCGCCCCGAACGGCTCGTAGGTTCCACCGAGCCAGTCGGCAAGCCGCTCGGCACCGGTCGCCGACGAGCTGCCGTCCAGGCCGGCGCCCACCACCAGCATCGGCGTGCCGGCCAGGCGAGCTCGATCGATCGCGATGCCCTCACGGATCTCACGCTTCGCCAGCCCCGACTCGTGGGGCTTCTGGCCGAAGAGGTGCTGCAGGCGGACGATGTCCGCGATCGTCAGGTCGCGATTGTCACGCTGCAGTCTTTCGGGGAGCGTCTCCCAGCCGATGTGGTCGCGGCCGTAGACGTCCGGGATCTCGCGCAGCTCGTGCGGACGGACCGGCTGGCACAGGTCCCGGGGCAGCTCGCTGTCGAGCAGGACGATTGCGCCGACTGAGTGTCGCTCGGCCGCCTTCAGCGCCAGGAGCCCACCCATCCCATGGCCAACGGCTACCAGGTTGTGCCCGATCCGCTCTATGACGGACACAACGTCGTCGACGTACGCCTCGAAGTCCACGCTGGCGATGTCGGTTGTCTCGGACCAGTGGTGATTGCGCAGGTTGAGGGCGTGACCTTCCCAGCCCCGGCTGGCGAAGTACGAGAGATAGCGTTCCCAGATCCAAGATCCGGCGAGCTCGCCGTGGATGAAGAGAAGCGGGCGGCGACGCGAGCGTCGCTCCGGCATCCACGACTCCACGTACAGCCCGCGCTCGGTCAGCTCTATCTCGTCCTTGCGAATCGGCCGGCCGTTGGCGCCGACGGGATGCGGCCGCGCGACGTGCAATTCGTCAAACGTCTTGTCGCTCATGTGCTCGTCCTTGCGGCCATCCCGCTGGATCGGCGGCCGCCCGGGTTCTCACCACTCATGGGGATTCACGATCAGCCCGGTCAGGGCCTTGGGATAGAAGTAGGTCGACTTCTGCGGCATGACGTCGCCGTCTGAGGCCACGGCCTCGATCTCGGCCACGGGCGTGGGATCGAGCAGGAAAGCCGCGTCCGCGCCGTCACGCGAGGCGTCCACCCAGTCCAGGGCATCGGCCACGGACTTGCTGTACGCCAGACGCCCGCCGGCGATCGCGGCCGCATCGATGGCGCACAGGCGGTCGAGCGCGACCTGCAGCAGGGTCACGTCCAGGCGATGGAGGGCGGCGCCGCCCTGACGCAGGGACATGGTGAAGGCATCACGGCGAGCGTGCAGGAGAGCCCCACCGTGGCGGGTCCACAGTCCGAAACGACCCTCCCCGCCCGGGGTCTCGTCGACCGAAGCAAAGGCGGCCTCAAGATCCGAGCGCCCCGCGACCGGCTGGACCTCGAAGAGCCATTGGGCGTGGTTGAGAAGATCGTTGACGCCCTCCTCGCCGAGTCCCTTCACGATCCTGTGCGTGGGGAGGACCGTCAGCTTCTGACCTGTCGTCTCGAGGAACAGCATCATCACGTAGTCGGAGGCGGGATCGGCCTCGCCGGTCTTGTTCGCGCGGCGCTCGTCGCGGTAGCGGAGCGCGGTCTCGTAGCGGTGATGGCCGTCCGCTATGGTGACGGGCCTTCGGCGAGCGACATCGAGGACGAGGCTCACGCGGTCGCTCTCCGGCCCATTCTCGGCCACGGCCCACAGACGGTGGCGGACTCCCTCGTCGTCGGTGACGTCGGCGTCGGCCGGACCGGCGGCGAGAGCCGCGATCGCCTTCACGGATTCCCCGCCCGGGTCCGCGAAGAGACCCACGATGGGGCTGGTGTTGACGCCCGTCGCTCGGAGCAACCTGTAGCGATCTTCCTTGGGGGCGGACAGGGTTCGCTCGTGGGGCAGCACGCCCGAGCCGGCGGTCAGATTCTCCAGGCGAAGCCGGCCGAAGAAGCCGTGTTGGGTACGGACTTTGTTGCTGCCGGGAACCTTGTAGGTCTGCTCGTAGACGTAGATGCTCGGGCTGCCGTCCTTGCGCAGCGTGCCATCTTCGCGCCAGCCGGCCAGCAGGCGCGCCGTCCGACGGTATCGATCGTCCGGAGCCTCGCCGGGCTGGATCTCCGGCAGTTCGAACCGGACGGCGTTCTGCGGGTGACGGGCCAGCAGAGTCTGGTGCAGCTCCGGCCCGATCACGTCGTAGGGCGGACAGATGACTCGGTTCAGATCGCCGACCACCTGGGGGTCGAACCGAAGCGCGCGAAAGGCTCGAATCTGTGGCAACCCCATGCTCCTCTACGACCTACTGATGGTTAGCCGGCGGCCCTCGCCCGCGGCCGAGACGGGCAACCGACCGCGCCACTGGCAGAGTCAGGTCTGATCCTAAGGCACAAGGACTCTTCCGGGCGAGTCCGGCTCTGGCGCCGGCAGTGGGATCGGCCGCCACCTGCCTCGGCAACGCGTCCGTTGGGCTCGGACTGCGCCCTGACCCGCGAGCAGGTTTCAGCGCACACTGCTACTTTTCCCCAATGCATCGGGAGCCCGCGACGCCCACGGCCCTGCAATCCGCGACGCAACCAGGCGACAACCGCGCCGAGGGCAACGGCGCCGATGCCGATTACTCTGCCGGGACCCCATTCGAGCACGCCACGGACGCCCAGATCATCCATCGTGTCCGCGCCATGACGCCGCTGGTAACGCCCACGCCCGGTCCGGGCGCCTCGTCCGCTCTCCGTCGTGAGGTCCTGTACGCCCTCCGAACCGGTGGGCCCGCATCCGCGGATCAGGTGGCCGACCGCGTGGGGGCCAGCCGAACCGGCGTGCTCCAGCAGCTGCGCACCCTCGAGACGGCGGGCCTTGTAAGCCGCAGCTTGAGCCGCCACGGCGTAGGCCGGCCGCGCCACGTGTACGACCTCACGCCGGCGGCCCAGGATCTCTTCCCGGCCAACTACGGGGCCCTGGCCCAGTCCTTCCTGACGGCAATCCGCTCCATCGGCGGCGAAGCGCTGATCCGGGACGTGTTCGAGGCGCGGCGCCGCCAGCTCAAGACTCGCATTAGCGACCGGCTCGAAGAGCGTCTGCCGAGTGGCGCTTCGCTCTGGGAGCGGGTCCGCGAAGTGGCGAGCTACCAGGACGAGACCGGATACCTGGGCCGCGCAACCCACGACCCGGACGGCACCATCCGGCTCTGCGAGCATAACTGCGCCATCTCGGGGGTCTCAGGCCCGTACCCGATCGCCTGCCAGGAGGAGCTGGAACTCTTCAGCGAGGTGCTCGGAGCGAGGGTCACGCGCGAGTGCCACATCGCGTCCGGCGGCCGCAGCTGCACCTATCGAATAGAGCCGCTGGAGCGATAGCCGTCCGCGCAGACCGACCGGCCATCGCCGCTCCGGACCTAGGCCTCTTCCCGCTCGACCTCTCCGCGGGTCGCCGGCTTCCTGACGGCAGCGGCGACCTCGGCCACCTTCGGCACGAAGGACGCCTGCAGCGACGTCTGGGCCGCCTGGAGCTGCTCGTCGTAGGAGAGGATGCCAAGCCTTCCAAGCGTCGCGAGCTCGTCGCGAATGTACGTCTTGAGCATCTCCGGGCCGTCGGTACTGATGACGAAGCGGACCTCGTTGCGCCGGAACTGATCGAAGATCCAGCGGAGCTCGTCCCAGCCCGACACGACGCCGGTCTGGAGATTCGAGGTCGGGCAGACTTCCAGGACGATTCCGCGCTCACGCAGCATGGCCATCGTGCGATTGTCGTAGGCCGACTTCACGCCGTGCCCGATGCGGTCGGGCTCCAGCAGGTCGATGACCTGAGCCACCTCTTCGACAGGTCCGACCTCACCGACGTGGACCGTTGTGCCGAGCCCGAACTGGCGTGCACGCCGAAGCAGGTTGCGGTAGTCGGCGACCCGGAAGGTGGCCGATTCCGGACCGGCGATGTCGATCCCGACAACCCCCCGGTCGCGCCAGGCGATTGCCTTCTCCGCGATGATCTCGTTCAGCTCATATGAGAAGGCCCGATCAAGGCAGAAGATCAGCCCGGGCCTGATCGGATATTCGAGCGTGGCGCGGTCCATGCCACGCAGGGCCGCCGCGATGATGTGGTCCAGGTCCTGCTCGCCGCCCCGGTTTCGCTTCATCGGGTTGAAACGGAGCTCCATGGTCGTGACGTTGTTCTTGCGGTAGGCGCCGCCCACCACCTCGTACACTGACCGCTCCACGGCCAGCGGCGAGGACTGGATCAGCTCGGTCCAGTGGAAGAGCTGCAGATAGCCGTCGAACGAGTGGCCACGCTTGGGAGAGGCAGTGATCATGTCGCGGAACTGCCAGTAGTCCTTCGTGGGCAGCTTGATCCCCTGAGAGTGGGCGATGCCCCACATCACGGCGGGCGTGACGGCCCCGCCGAGGTGGCAATGGAGCTCGGCCAGCGGGATGCGGCGTGGCAGCTGACGGACCATCGGCGCCAGCATAGCCGCTCCACGACCGGGCGCCGCGCGCGGAGTCGATCGCGCGCGGAGTCGATCGAACGGCCTATCTGCAACCGCTTCGCAACCGCCGAGAGCGTGGACGTCTTGCGCGGTCGCCCGACTGCGGCTACGCTCGCCGCACCGATACCCAGGTGCTCGTCTGGGGTGGACGACGAGCAACTTTGGGGGCCCAGGAGGACAGGAGGACAATCCGTGTTTGCATCCAGATTCCGCGTCGTCGGCGTTCTCGCCGTCGCGGCGATGCTGTTTGGCGCTTGCTCGAGCAGCGCCGCGTCGCCCACGACTGCCGGACCTGCGACCAAGGTCGTGGCCACTGCCCCGGCGGATCAGCTAATCAAGGCCGGAGTCCTGACGGTTTGCTCGGACACGAGTTATCCGCCGCAAGAGTCGCTCGACGCCAACAATGCCGCCATCGGCTCGGACATCGAACTGATAAACGCGATCGCCGCGCGGATGGGCCTGACCGTCTCCGTCAAGTCGACCGTCTTTGACTCCGTCATCCCGGCCCTTACGGGTGGAAGCTGCGACGTCATCATCTCTGCGCAGAACATCACCCAGACCAGACTTCAGCAGGTGGACATGATCCCCTACTTCGAAGCCGGCCAGGCGTTCGTGCTCCTCAAGGGCAATCCCCAGAACATCAAGACGCTCGATGATCTGTGCGGCAAGACCATCGCAGCCGAGAAGGGCACGACAGAAGCCGACCACATCGCCGGCACCGGCGACTACGACGCCACCACAGGGCTGAGCTCCATATGCAAGTCCAAGGGCAAGCCGGAGATCACCTTGAAGCAGTACGACAAGGACACCGACGCCCTGCTCGCACTGCAGTCGAACACAGTGCAGGCCCATTTCACCGACGAGCCGGTCGCCGGATACGAGGTAGCTCAGGGCCAGGGCAAGTACGAACTCGCCCCGAGCCTGACCGTCGATCGCGCCCCCGAGGGCATCAGCGTAACCAAGAACCACACTGGTCTGCGCGATGCCGTGCAGAAGGCTCTCCAGTCCATGATGGATGACGGCAGCTACCTGCAGATCCTGACCAAGTGGGGTGTACAGTCCGGTGCGGTGACCAGTGCCGCGATCCCGACGCCTGCCGCCTCCTAGATCCACGGGCACATTCCATACGCGATGATCGCGTCTCGTTGCCTTGGTTTGAGCACCCGGCGAGTCGCCCTCGCCGGGTGCTTACTCCTGAGCGCCTTCTTCGTGGCGGGTTGCTCAGGCAACTACGTAGTGCGTCCCCACTACTTCTTCGACTCGCTGTTCCGGCCGAGTCCGGCCATCATCAACGGCCTGGGCTTGACCCTCGGTATCTCGGTGATATCTCAGATCTTGGGCGTCGTGCTGGGTGTCTTCGCCGCAATGGGGAAGATGGCGAAGTTCCGCCCGTTCCGATACGCCGCGAACATCTACATTTGGATCTTCCGCGGCACTCCGTTGCTCGTACAGCTCGCGTTCTTCTTCTTCGGATTGTCGGCGGCCGGCATATTCAAGTGGCCTGAGGTCGTCGCCGGGCCCGTTATCATCCTGCCGGAAATCATCGCCGGAACGATCATCCTCGGGGTCAACGAAGGTGCCTACATGGCGGAGATCGTTCGCGCGGGCATCATGTCCGTGGACCCAGGCCAGACCGAGGCAGCCAAGTCGCTCGGGATGACGTACGGGCAGACCATGAGCCGAATCGTGCTGCCGCAGGCTGCGCGAGTGATCATTCCGCCGCTCGGCAACGAGTTCAACAACATGCTCAAGACAACGTCCTTGCTGTCTCTCCTCAGCGTCTTCGAGCTGTACAACACGTTCTCGGTCGCACAGGGGACCTCATACGCGTCGTTCGAGCTGTTCGGCGCATGCGCGGTCTGGTACCTCCTGCTGACGACGATATGGGGCTTCATCCAGTCCTACATCGAGCGACGGCTGGCCAAGGGAACGTCAGGGGCGCCGGAAGCGGGTCCCGGCCTCCGCGCTCGACTGTTTGGCCAACGCCCGTACGTAGACGCCGGCAGCTCGGGTCTGGGAGGCCACTAATGACCGTCGAGGTCTCCCACAACCTCCTCGGCGCCATCGGCGGCGTGCCCCGGCCGGAGACGGACGTGGTCGTCGACGCGCGGGACGTCAACAAGTGGTTCGGCCGGCTGCACGTTCTTAGGGACGTCTGCATTCAGGTCAGACGCCAGGAGGTCGTGGTCGTCATCGGACCCTCAGGTTCGGGCAAGACGACCTTCATTCGCTGCGTCAACCATCTGGAGAAGATCCAGAGCGGGCGTATCTTCGTGAACGGCCACCTCATCGGCTACCGGGAGACGCCGGCCGGTGGCGGGCTTCCAATCGTCGGCGGTCTCCCGATCGTCAACCGACTGCCAGTCGTGGGGCGGCGGACGAACGGCTCCGCGGGCGCCATGAAGCTGGTCGAGGACAAGGAGAAGAACATCGCGTCGCAGCGCCAGGAGATCGGCATGGTCTTCCAGCGCTTCAACCTGTTCCCGCACATGACCGCCCTCGAGAACATCATCGAGGCGCCGATCCACGTCCGGGGGATGGCCCACGACGAGGCCGTGGCGATGGGACGGGCGCTCCTGGAGCGGGTCGGCCTGGCGGCAAAGGAGAAGGTCTACCCGAACCAGCTTTCCGGCGGGCAGCAGCAGCGCATCGCCATCGCCCGTGCCCTGGCCATGAAGCCGGCCCTGATGCTCTTCGACGAGCCGACCTCCGCCCTGGATCCCGAGATGATCGGCGAAGTGCTGGAGGTCATGAAGGAACTGGCCCGCGAAGGGATGACAATGATCGTGGTCAGCCACGAGATGGGCTTCGCCCGCGAAGTCGCCAACCGGGTCGTCATGATGGACGACGGCGTGGTAGTCGAAGAGGGTACGCCCGACCGAGTCTTCAGCGCACCCGCCCAGGAGCGCACAAAGGCGTTCCTCTCCAAGATCCTGTAGCAGCCGGGGCAGGTCCGGGGCGGCGGGATGGAGCCGCCGGGGCAGCCGGGGCAGGTCCGGGGCAGCCGGGGCAGCCGGGGCAGGCCCGGTTCAGCCGTGGCAGGCCCGGTTCAGCCGGGGCAGGCC
>JBEKPL010000013.1:0-46394 GCA_049520815.1 Candidatus Limnocylindrales bacterium | reverse complement strand
CCTCATCGCCGGCGTGCTCGTCGTGGCAATCCTCAACAACCCCGCCGGCAACGTCTACTTCTCGAAGAGCGCCTACGATCAGAGCAGCAAGACGTGCAAGTTCGACTCGCCGGTCGGCACGATTTCGACCAGCGACTCGATCTACATGATCGCCGCCTTCAACGACACCCTGGAACCGCAGGACAAGTACACCCTCGAGATCTTCAAGGACGGCGTGTCGCGTGGCACGACGAACGCGACCGCGGACACGAAGTTCAACTGCTACATCGAGAAGACCGCCATGGGGCCGCTGGCGGCGGGCGTCTACAAGTTCACCTTCAAGCACAACGACAAGATCGAGGCTGAAGGGACGCTGACCGTCAAGTAGCCTCGTCCACGGATCTGCGGCACCCACCCGACCTCGCCCGGCCCCGCTCGTCGCACCGCGGAGACTCGATGCGCCTGCAAGACTTCGCCCTGGAGCGCTTCTTCGCCCGCTGGGAGTTCAGCGCCGAGCTGCTGCTGTGCGCCTCGGACGTCGAAGGCTGGCCGATGCGCGACCTGCTCCACCTGGCGGACGAGGACGGCCTTCGCCGCTGGCGTGAGCTGCGGCTCGGCTACACCGAGTCCTCCGGCGACCCGGCGCTGCGGATGGAGATCGCCGGGCTCTACGAACACCTGACTGCAGACGACGTCCTGGTCTTCGCCGGGGCCGAGGAGGCGGACTTCGCGCTCCACAACGTCCTGCTCGGACCGGGGGACCACACGATCGTGGTTCGGCCGGCATACCAGTCCCTCGCCGAGGTGGCCCGCGCCGCCGGCGCGGAGGTCTCGCGCGTGGAGCTGCGCCCCGAGAACGGCTGGCGCCTGGACGTCTCGGAGGTTCGGGCGGCCCTGCGACCGAACACCCGGCTGATCGTGGTCAACGAGCCGCACAACCCGACCGGCTCGTTGAGCGACCGGATGACGTTCGATCGACTGGTCGAGCTGGCGGCAGAGTCCGGTGCGCGCCTGATCGTCGACGAAGTGTACCGGTTCCTCGAGCTGGATCCGGCCGACCTTCTCCCGGCCGGCGCCGACGCTCTGGAGACGGGCGTCAGCATCGGCGTCATGTCCAAGTCGTTCGGCCTGGCCGGACTCCGCATCGGCTGGGTTGCCACGCGCGACCGCGCCCTGCTGGCGCGCCTGGCCGCCTTCAAGGACTACACCACCATCTGCGGCTCGGCCCCGAGCGAAGTCCTGGCCCTTATCGCTCTCCGAGCTCGCGATCGGGTCCTGGCTCGAAACCGGGCCATCGTCGCGGCGAACCTGCCGCTGCTCGACGCGTTCTTCGAGCGGTGGGCCGGCACCTTCGAGTGGGTCCGGCCGCGGGGCGGCAGCATCGGCTTTCCGCGCCTCCTCGCGGACGTGCCGATCGACCGCTTCGCCGAGGATCTCGTCCGCGAAACGGGCGTCCTGCTCCTGCCCGGCACGGTCTTCGCCGACACGGGCAATCGCTTCCGGATCGGCTTCGGCCGGACGAATCTACCGGCCGCCGTGGAGCGGCTGGAAGCGTATGCCGGGCACAGGTTCGGGCCCCGCTGACCAGTTCGCGCGCCGCCGGGCGCTTACCATGCGATCAACGGTCACCGTCACGTGCCGCTCCCGTACCATCACCGGAGGTCTCCGCAAATGGCGCCCAACATCGGTTTCAATCTCTTTGCCGGTCACACCGGATCGGCCCCATCCCCGTTCGACGCGCTCAACGGCCCGCGACTGGCCGGATCGGAGGGCAGTCACCCCCTCCACTCGGTCGCCGCCGAGGAGCTCCTCCGGCCGACGGATGGCGCGGTGACCGGCGAGATCGTCCTGGATCATCCCGCCAGAGTCGGCGAGGGGATCACCGGCCGTGTCCGTCTGACGGCCGCGAAGGAGATCTCGGGCCGGAAGGCGTATCTCCGGCTCGTCGGCCTGCGCCTCGACGAGGTTCGTCGTTCCCGGGACGATACTGACTCGGAGGGGCACGTCACCCACACGGAGCATTGGGTCGAGACGAGCGGCCGGCTATTCGTCGCGGATCCGTTCCTAGACCCGCGGGTACCCACCAGCCTCCAACCGGGCCAGACCTGGGAGTCCCCGTTTGCGGTTCCGGCGCCGCAGCTCGGTCCGCCCACGGCGCACCTGGGCGAGTCGATCATCGCCTGGGCCCTGGAGGTGCGCTGGGACGTGGCCATGGGCTCCGACAACTTCCTGGCCGCCTACCTGCCCCTGGCCCAGCATCCCGACCTGATCCGGGCTGGCGTCGGCAAGCAGGGTGGGACGAGCCTACTGGCCAGCGTGGGGATCGGCGACGGGACGATCAACGTCGCTTCGCCACTGCCGGCGCAGGCGGGCCAAGAGTTGTTGGTCAGGGTCTACTGGCCCTCCGCGCCCCAGGGACAGGGTGCACGCATCGAGCTGCACCGCCGGACCAACGCCCCGAACGGAGTCGAAGGGATCATCGCCTCGGCGAAGATCGATTCGGCATCGCTTGCGAGCGGGGCCGCCGAAGCCCAGCTCCTGGTTCCGCCCGGATCGGCACCGTCGTTCGACGGCGCCGGACTGGAAATCAACTACGTGATCCGCGTCCTGGTGGACCGTCGTTTCCGCTCCGACGCGGCTATCGAGCGTCCAGTCGCGGTCGTCTGAGCGTCGGCTTCGAACGGGCCTTCATCGTGAATAGACGTCGGCCTTGGTGCTCAGCTGCGCTCCCATGGCCAATGCCTCGAGTTGGCCGAAAGACGCCTACTTGTAGGTGACGGCGGTCCCGACTGGAACGCTCTGGATGAAGATCTCGCCCCTGACGAGCGGGATCTCGTTGCCGGCGTCGTCATACAGACGAGTCAGGTCGGTGTTCGAGGTCTTCTTCCAGGTCCCGGTGATGGCGCGGCCTTCCTCGAACACGATGGCCTTGCCCGAGCCGACGTTGGCTACGACGGGCCTGAGCTTGTCGAGCGACGGCACGATCTTGTAGGCCTGGGACATGACGACGATGTTGCGGGCGATGACCTGCTGGTTGTTGGCCGGGTCGACCTGGAGCTTGCCGTCGACCAGGCGGAGATAGGAGTCGGTGGAGGGGTCGTACTGGTAGCTGATGGTTTCGGCGAGATACGGGATGGATAGCGACTGGGACTCAGGTCGCTGCGAGGCGGGCGTGTCTTCGATGAAGGTCCGAGCGGGCAGACTCTGGTAGGTCGCCGGGTAACCGCGCTTGGCGGCACAGCTGACGAGTGCGGCGGAGTTGGTGTAGGCGTTGTACGGAGCGACCCGCGTACTGATCCGGTGGTAGGGGCAGGAGCCGCCGCTCAGATCGTCCTCGTTGTAGATACTGCCGGCCATCGCGGGGATGACTCTTTGAAGCGCCTCGGCGTCGCCGCCGAAGTGACCGAACAAAGCCTTGTACTCGGCCGCCCAATAGACGTAGTAGGGCCGGGCACTGCGCACCGGCCCAATATCCGAAGCTGCGCCCTCCTGGAAAACCATCATGTAGCGGTCCGAGCTGTCGTCGATCATGGCCTGATAGACGATCGAGGCCGATGAGAAGCCGGACTGGGGCCGCGCCGAGCGGTAGTCGTCGATCATCAGCGCCAACGGCAGGCGGTGGGCCAGGTCGGACGGAGCCGCCACTCCGTCGAGATCGCTGTACTCCCAACCCACGGGAATGCCCGTGGGGCCCGCGGCGAACGAGAGCGAAGGTGAAGAGGATTCAGTAGGCGTCGGGGTAGGCGTCTCGGCCGGCGTCGCGGCCCCGATCGGGGAGCTGCTCGGCGAAGCGCTGGCCAGCGGTGCTCCTCTCGACCCCACGAACACCAGCAACCCTGCGGACACGACGGCCAGCACCGCGACGATGCCGCCGACAGCGACCGCTCGCTTCTTGCGGCCAGTCCAGGTGCGTTCGATCCGAGTCCGGATGCGTTCGATCACAGTTGCGTCTCCGCGCAGTCGGGCCCACGCCAGAATAGCGGGAATGGCCGCCCGCCGGCGGGATCAGGGCGTACCTCTGAACGGTTGCAGTCTGGGCCTGTCGAGGATGGTCTGGGCCTTACTTCATCCCTAGACCACCCACACGGTGCACTGGTCGAGGAGTGAACGCAAGACCGCGCCAGCTAGCGCTCTCCCAGCACCCCAACCGGGCACGAGACGCCGGTGCCAGCCAGGCCGCAGTAGCCGTTCGGGTTCTTGTGCAGGTACTGCTGGTGGTAGGCCTCGGCGAAGTAGAACTCGGCGACGGGCCGGATCTCCGTGGTGATCTTGCCCAGGCCGGCGGCCGTTAGGCGCTCCTGGAATGCGTCGCGGGTTGCCTCAGCTTCGCGCTGCTGGGGGTCGCCGCTGGTCAGGATCGCCGATCGGTACTGCGTCCCCTGGTCACCGCCCTGACGCATCCCCTGCGTCGGATCGTGTTCCTCCCAGAAGAGCTTCAGTAGCTCGCCGTAGGAGACGAGCTTGGGATCGAACACCACTCGGACGATCTCGATGTGGCCCGTTCGGCCAGTGCACACCTCTTCGTAGGTGGGATTGGGGGTAAGGCCCCCGGCGTAGCCGACAGATGTGGAAATCACGCCGCGCGTCTGCCAGAAGGTGCGCTCGGCGCCCCAGAAGCAGCCCATCCCGAACTCGGCGATCTCGCTGCCGGCGGGATAGGGCGGCCGAAGGCTCGTGCCGAGGACGGCGTGGCGAGGCGGAACGGGCATTTCACTCGCCCGACCGGGGAGCACTTCATTGGGCGCGGGCATACGCACCTTGCGCGGATCTACGAACCAGTTCATACGCCCAGTCTACGTGCGGGGTGTTCGCGAGTCCGGCGCCCGACCGGGCGGCCCGCAGGACGCGCCACCGGTCGGCCCGAGGCGGAAACGAACCAGCGAGGAGCGCAGCGGCTCCGCCCTCAGCCGCTGGTGCCCGCGCCGACGCTCGTCGAGGGTGGCCTGGACATCTCGATCAGCATCCCCACGAGCCAGACGATGACGCCAGCGCAAAGGACGAACAACCCGTACCCGATCTCGACGCCAACCGCGGACGCGTTCGGGCTCAGCACGGAGACCACGTTGAATATGGCAGCCAACATGGCGCAGGCGTTGATCGGGACCATGAGGAGAATCACCTCGTCCGGTACGTAGGCGCGACTCGGAGGCGGCTGCTTCGGTGCGACCAGGACGACCACAGCCAGCAGGGCCATCAGACCCCCAAGGATGGCCGTCGTCAGTCCAGTCGCCATGGGATCGAAATCGCTGAACGCGTTCATGATGAGGAAGGGGTTGCCCCCGCTGCGGCGGGTCGCGTCGAAGATGTCCCAGCCGGTCAGGGTCGTATTGGGGTGCCTCAGCCAGGGCAAGAACGAGGCGACGATCACCAGGCCGCCGCCCACCAGGGCGATCGTCATCCCTACCAGGGTCTGGGCGGTCCAGGTTGGCATGGCGGGCGCCGTTTTGGGCGCGACGATTGAGCTGGCGCCGCCGGCCCCGGCCCCTGCCTGAGCTGGCGTCTTGCCCTGCGGGGCCGTGGCCGTGAACTCCAGATGGCAGTGCTGGCACACGAGAGCCTCGAGCTGGATCTCCTCCCCGCACCTGGGGCACTTCTTCGTCCCAGCAGCAGTCGCCCCGTCCTCGGCCATCTCGACCTCCTCGGCCCTGTCCTCGCCTCGTGCGAGCCCCAGAAGCTTACGCCGTCTTCGGGCGCCGGCTACGCCAGCCCGCTCTGGCGCAGCCGCGCGGTGACCGCCGGCAGCCAGCGGTCCAGGTAAGCCGCGTCGTAACGGGCGCGGATCGTGGCCGGGGCGGTGCAGCGGTCGAAGGGCGAGGCGTCGGCCAGGGCATCCGTCACCGACGCGTATACGCCGCAGGCGACACCCGCCACCAGCGCCGCTCCCAGAGCGGCGGCCTCCGCGGTCCGGACGATCTCCAGCCGGCCCGGCCCCAGGGCCGCCTTGGCGGTCACCCAGCGCCGGTTCCGCGCCCCACCGCCGGTCAGCTTCACCCGATCCAGGCGAGTGGCGGTGATGCGGGCAAGCTCGTCGAGCATCCAGCGGACGTGGTACGCGGCACCGTCCACCACGGCGGCGGCCAGGTCCGGCAGGCGGTGGGTCTCGCGCAGCCCCTCGAACTCCAGGCTGGCCGATGGATCGCGGTGTGGTGCCGTGCGACCGCGCAGGTACGGTCGAACGATCGGCTCAACCGGGCCGGGGGCGGCATGGTTCAGGAGCTCGATGAAGCGGGCGTGTCGATCCGTCCCCTCAGACGTCCCGGCGAGGAACGTGTTCATGAACCACTCCACCAGAGCGCCCGACGACTGCAGTCCGCCGGCCACGTAGGCAAGGCCGTCGATGGCGTGGCAGCCGGTCGAGAACCCGCCCCGCCGAACCTCCTCGGCGAGAGCCGGCTCCGCAGTCACGAGCAGGGCGGCCTCGGCGCTGCCCATGGAGTCGAGAGCGTCGCCGGGTCTCGTGACGCCGGCGCCCAGGGCGGCCGCCAGGTGGTCGTGGCCCGCGATCGCCACCGGCGTGCCGGCCGCCAACCCGAGCCGCTTTGCGGCGGGCACGGTCAGCCCGCCCACCGCCTCTCCGAGCGGCAGCACCTCCGCCATGTTCTCCGGCTCGAGGCTGGCCAACGCCAGCAGCTCGGTGTCCCAGGCGCGAGCGGAGACATCGAAGGCGAGGGTCCGGCAGGCCAGCGACGCATTGGTGGCCAGCTTGCCGGTCAGGCTCAGGGCCATCAGCTCCGCCACTCCGGCCCAGCGGCGCAGCCGCGTGAAGTCCGAGGCCCGGTGCTCACGGATCCACAGCAGCTTGGCCAGTGAGTACTTGGGGTCCGGCCGCAGCCCCGTCCGCGTGAAGAGCGCGGGCGCGCCGATCTGCCGCTCCAGCCACGCCGCCTGGCGTTCCGGCCGTGGGTCGTGCCAGGCGAGGATGTCGCCGACCGGCAGGCTGCGCCGGTCTATCGGGACGCCGGACTCGGCCATGCTGGCGATACCTACGCCGCCGGGGCCCGCCCGGTGGGAGTGCGCGGCGGCAGCCGCGCACTCGGCGATGGCCGATTCCACCGCCCCGAGCAGCTCGCCTGGCTTGTGGTATGCCCCGCCGCCGCGTACGGCGTGAGTCCCGGTGGGCCGGCGAGCAGCGTAGACCACGCCACTCCCCGGCGTCACGAGCGCCGCCTTGATGGAGGTCGTCCCGATGTCGACCCCGATCAACGTTGGGACGCTGCCCCGTGGAGCGGCACCACTCCGCTGTGCTGGCATTCCCCAATCATGGCGCACGCTGGCGCGGCCGTGGGGGTCGATGTACCCGTTCCCGACGCCGCGACCGAGGCCGAATGCAGGCCCGCGCCGCCCACGCAGCCGTCATAGTTGCCTCCTGGAAACTGGAGGTGGCCATGGCCCAGCACCATTCGACCGAACCGCACACCCACGGACCGCTTCTTCGCGGCGCCAGCGACGGCCTCGACGATGACCTCGATGGCGTGGTGCACCGATCGAGCGCCCGGATCCCGATCGAGCTGGACGATCCGGAGGTTCGCCTTCGCCGGTCCGCGCTCGCCCCAGAGGACTGGGCCCGATTCGAAACCAGCATGGCCGAGATCCTGACCGCGTTCGGGCTGAACCTGGACAAGCCCGGCAGTCGCGACACGCCTCGACGATTCGTCCTCGCCCTCTACGACGCCACCGAGGGCTACGACGGCGACCCCAAGCTCGTGACCGTCTTCCCGACCGAGTGCTATGGCGGCGCGAGCTGTGAGCTATCCCAGGTGGTCGAAGGGCCAATCCCATTCACCGCCCTCTGCGAGCACCATGCCCTGCCGTTCGTCGGCCGGGCCTTCGTCGGCTACATCGCCCACGAGCACATCATCGGCATCAGCAAGCTGACCCGGCTGGTTCGCATCGCCACCCGCCGTTTCGGCGTCCAGGAGCGCATGACTCACCAGATCGCCGAGACGCTGACCGAGCTGACCGAGCCGCACGGCGTGGCGGTGTACATGGAGGCGCACCACCTCTGCACCCAGATGCGCGGCGTCCGAGAGGTCCATCCCATGACCCGCACGACTGCGTTCCGCGGTGCCTACGAGACAAGCCCGGCACTGCGCGCGGAGTTCTACGATCTGGCCGGGTTGCCGCGCGGCGCTCACGACTGAGGTAACCGATGGCCGATCGAAGCGAGGGGCTGGCGCTCGAGCCGCTGTGGCGTGCGGCCGCTGGCGGTGGAGCCGGACTGGGCGATCTGCGCGGCGGCCGGCTGCCGCCCGGGCTGGCCGATCGCTTCGAAGGCGGGCTGACGATCGAGCTCCGGCCGGATCGCCCGACCATCGTCGCCAACTTCGTGTCCACCTTGGACGGTGCCGTGGCCCTGGGGCCCGGCGAGCCCACCGCGGGCGGTGGCGAGATCAGCGGCTTCTCCGAAGCCGACCGATTCATGATGTCCCTGCTGCGCGGCCTGGCCGACGTCGTCATCGTGGGTGCCGGGACGGTGCGCGTCGGCCGCAAGCACGTGTGGACGGCCCGGCACGTTGAGCCGGCCCTCGCCGGCGCCTTCGCGGCATGGCGCTCCGAACTGCGGCTGGCGCCGCAGCCAACGACGATCGTCGTCACCGCCAGCGGCAACCTGGAGGCGACGCACGCCGGCCTCAACGACCCCGAGGTTCCGGTCATCGTGGCCACGACCGCGGCCGGCGCCGACCGCCTGGCGAAGCTGCCCCTCGCCCCGCACGTGCTGGTCCAGATCGCCGGCGGCGGGACGCGGGTCGCTGTGGGGGCCCTGCTGGAGATCGTTCGTGACACCGGCGCGCGAGTGGCCCTGTGCGAGGGCGGACCGCACCTCTTCGGCGAGCTGCTCGGGGCCCGGCTGATCGACGAGCTGTTCCTCACCATGGCGCCGCAGGTGGTTGGACGGGACGCGGCCGCGCGGCGACTCGCTCTCGTCGAGGGGATGAGCTTCGGCGATGGTCGGGGCCGCTGGGCCAACCTGACCTGGGTCCGCCGCGCCGGAGACGATCTCTTCCTCCGCTACCGCTTCGAGCCGTAGCAGGCGGCCCAGGGCGGAGGGCCAGCGGAGCACGGCCATGGCCGCGGCAGGGACCGACCGACCCCGCACCCAGTCACCCCATGACTACTATCCGACGCCGCGCGGCCAAGCCGGGCGCCGGATAGGTGATCCGCGCGTGCCACGAGCGTGACCAAGCTGGCCCCGGTACCGATAGTCCTCGCCCGCGAGTTCCGCAATCGGATGGCAGTCGCCTGGTGAATGAATGGCAGCCGAGCGGCCCGGCCGGTGTCGTAGCAGTCGTCGGGTTGGGTGGCAGGCCACGCGCCGCGCCGCACGCCACGCGCCGCCGGCCGAGCGGCTCCCTTTCCCGGGACCCCCCGACGGCGTTTCGTGCTCTTCGGACCGCTGCCGATCGCCCCTCGCGCCCTAACATGGTGCAATCGACAAGACCGCGGCCGCCTCGCCGGCTGCGCCCCAACATCCACGGAAGGCACGCATGGCTCGAATCCCCCGTATCGGCATCCTCACCGGCGGCGGCGACGTCCCCGGTCTGAATGCCGTCATCAAGAGCGTCGTCTATCGCGCAACCGAAATTGGGTACGAGGTCTACGGCATCCGGCGCGGCTGGGAAGGCCTGACCCACATGAAGCCGGGCCCCGGCCTGGATGAGAACTACATCATCCCGCTCGATCGCCAGAACACCCACGCGATCGACCGCACCGGCGGCACGTGGCTGCACACGTCCCGCACGAACGCCCGCCAGATGAAGGCCGGCAGGCTTCCGAAGCACATCGCGCCAGATCGATTGAAGCAGCTCGAGGTCAAGGAGGGCGTCTACAACTTCACGCCCATCGTCCTCGAGAACATCGAGCGCCTCCGCCTCGACTACCTCATCCCGATCGGCGGCGACGACACGCTGAGCTTCAGCCAGGTCCTGGCCGACAACGGCGTCAAGCTGATCGCCGTCCCCAAGACGATGGACAACGACGTCCAGGGGACCGAGTACTGCATCGGCTTCTCGACAGCGATTACTCGGGCCAAGGACGCGATCAACCGCCAGCGGACTACGCTTGGCTCGCACGAGCGGATCGGCGTCTTCCGGATTTTCGGCCGCGATGCCGGCTTCACCGCCCTGTACACGGCCTACGTCACCAGCGCTCGCTGCCTGATTCCCGAGTACAAGTTCGACCTGAACCACCTCGTCGAGCTGCTGGTCGAGGACAAGCTCAACAACCCCAGCCACTACTCCTTCGCCATCGCTGCCGAGGGCGCAAGGTGGAAGGGCGGCAGAATCAGGGAGTACGGCCCGGCTGACTCCTTCGGCCACAGGCACAAGACCAACATCGGCGAGGTCCTGGCCGCCCGGATCCAGTCCATCTCCGGCGAGGAGACCCTGGCCAGTGAGCTCACCTACGACCTGCGCTCCGGCGATCCGGACGCGGTCGACTCGATGGTCGGCATCACCTTCGCGAACGTGGCCATGAACCTGATCGCCGGCGGTATCAGCGGCCGAATGGTGGCCATCCGGGGCGGCAAGTACAGCCACTCTCCTTTGCCCAATCCGCACAAGAAGCCGCGCTCGATCGACGTCGCCTCCATGTACAACACCGATCGCTATCGCCCGATCTACACCAACCGCGAGGGACTTCCTCTCCTCCTCGGCATCCCGGTGCCGGAGGACCCCAGCCTCCTGCGGGCCAGGTAGACCGCTCCCCGCCAGAGGATCAAAGGCCCCGGCTTCACCGGGGCCTTCCTTCATCCACGGATTGGGCGCCGATTGCGCTCGTTTGACAACCCAGGCTCCAGCGAGGCACGGTTCGCACGTGACGACCCCATCCTCCCCCACCGCTCCGCTCACCGGCCGCGACCTGCTGCGATCCAACGGCCTGTCCGTCGAGGGACCGATCCTGTGGGGCCGTCCGGTCGCCGGAGGCAGCCCGGGCGTCTTCGTGGTCGAGCTGCCGGCTCCGCAGCTCAAGGTTTCGATAGACCCGACCGCGATCCGCCAATGGCTCGAGCGCGCCCCGGACCTGCGCCTCGACGGCAAGCGGCCGTCTGTCGCGGAGCTGCAGTCACGTCTGGCGTCGTTCTGGCTGCCGGGCCAGCCCATCCTCTACATCGGCTCGAGCCAGAAGTCCGTGACCGCACGCCTGGCGGGAATGTTCAAGACGCAGCTCGGTGAGCGCCGGCCGCAATCCGCCGGTTACTGGCTGAAGACGCTCCACGATCTGAACAAGGCCCGGATCTGGTGGGCGCCTACCGCCGATTCGGAGTTGTACGAGGACACGCTGATCGACCAATTCCAGAAGGTCGTCGGCTCGCTCCCCTTTGCCGTTCTCGCCACGCCCAGCGGCCAGCGCCACGAGCACGGCATCACATCGCCGCTCCACGACGCGGAGGCGAACAGGCCCGTCAGGGTGACGAAGGTGACCGTCCTGCCGGATGCGAACGAAATCGAGATGGCGGCCAACAGCGCACAGGCTCGCGGCCGAGCCGCGGCGACGGGGAGGCCCACGCGGCCGGCGAGTCTCCGCAAGGTAAGACCAGCGCCTCGCAAGACGGTCGCCAAACCCAGGGCCACGACGGGGCCGTCGGCGATCGAGACCCCCGTGACGCGCCGCTCGTCGAAGGCCGCGGCTCCTCCATCGCGCGCGTCGTCCGCCGGCCCAACCCACTTGACCGCCGTGGGTCTGGCCGCTCTGCAGGCCGAGCTCGATGAGCTGGCCAACCGGCGGCGGCCGGAGGTCATCGCCCGCATCAAGGCCGCTCGCGAGCTGGGCGATCTCAGCGAGAACGCCGACTACGAGGCCGCGCGCAAGGAACAGTCCTTCCTCGAGGGCCGCGTCCAGCAGCTCGAGCAGATGATCAAGAGCGCGGTGATCATCGAGACCGAGGGGACGGGCAATGTGGTGGTCCTCGGCTCGACCGTGGTGATCGAGACGGACCGCCACGGCGAGGAGACGTTCATGATCGTGGGCTCGGCCGAGGCCGATGCCGCGGCCGGCAAGATCAGCTTCACGTCACCGATCGGCCGTGCCCTAATGGGACGGCGGGCCGGCGAAACGGTTCGCGTCCAGGTGCCGGCAGGTACGCTCGACTATACGGTGACGGAGGTTCGGTAGACCGGCCTAGCCCTGCGGCGCGGCCGGGGATGCGGGCGGAGCCGGTGTGGCAGGAGGCGCCGGCTGGCCCTCGCTCCATTCGTCCGAGGCCGGTCTCCCGGACCGCGATCCGGGCCGGGGCAAGAGGTTCATCAACACGATCAGCGCACCCAGAACGATCGCCAGGAGCGGAAGGGCGTTCTGGAGAACGGTGCTCTGGTGATCCCTGTCGATGCCGATGATGTTCTCGAAGAAGAGCCCGAACCCGACGAAGAGCCCGAGGCCCACTGCCGCCGTTCTCAGGCCGGCATCGAGCAGATCCATTCGCCGGTGGAGCAGCCCGTAGGCTGAGAGAGTCACGCCCACCGATCCGGGAACGACGAGGGTCCACCCATACGCCCAGCTGGCCCAGGCACCGGAGGCATCCTGGAAGGCCAGGATCAGGCCCACCGTCGTGATCATGCCGCCGGGAACGGCCAGGCCCAGCCCGGCCTCGCTCGGGATCGCAAGACCGACCAGCAGAATGAAGAGGCCCGGCGCGATGACGAAGATCGGCCAGCCGTAGCGCTCCCAGTCGAAGTTGAGCTGATCGCTAACAAGGAACGCCACCCCCAGCGCAATCAGGAGCGCACCCAGGACGATCGTGCCCTGCCGGCTTTCCGGCCGACGTCCGCTGTCTTGGTCGTGCCATCCGCTGTCCATCGTCCACCTCGCTGCTTCGCTGTCGCCGGGCCAGTCTAGCGATGCATCCCGAGCTTGAGATCATCCGGCAGTCTGACTGTTGGGCCGATGGGATCGTTCTCTAGGGGGAGGCGACGAAGACCGGGACGTCGCCCACGGTGAGCACCTTGTCCGGGCCGAGATCCGCTCGGCTCCCATCCACTACGAGCGAGACGCTCACGTCGCCGGACGCGGTAAGCATCAGCGATCCAACCGGGGCGTGGATATCGTAGGACTGGTCCCGGGAGACGCCCGGCGTTCCGCTGCCGTAGATGAGCAACTGGTTCATGGCATGAGCCGGGTCGACGGTGTCCGAGGGCAGGCCCAGACGAACGGGGTCGATGACCTGCCATCGCGTGACCCCCAGAGTCTCGACCAGGACGTGGAAGCCTCCGTTCGTCGGCACGACCTCGACGACCGGCAAGGAGCCGGCGAATCTGACAACGACGCGAGGTGTGTTCGACCAGCCGGCCAGACCGAACTTGTCGAACGCGACCGTCACCTCGGTTCCCGCCGCCTTTCGAATATCGACTGGCAGGGCAACGACCCAACGGTCCGCGTCGGGCTGATCGGCGGCCAGCCTGTCTGTGACCAGGCGACTGACGACCAGACCCGCCAGGACGATCCCTCCCGTCTGCGCGTTGGAGCCGTCTGGCTGGCCCATCGTCACCAGGGGCATGAACTCGCCCGCGTAGGAGTCGGTCTTGAGCCCGTACCGGTTGGAGGCGAGGGCGTAGTACACGGCCCGGCCTGACTGCAGCCTCACCTGGAGCCCCGGCACCGGCGGAACGGGCACCTGCGTCCCATCCTCCGCCCTGTAGACGAAGGCATCGCCCACCTTGATGAAACCCGCCGAAAGCGGGCTCGGGCCCTCGGAGACGACCGGCGTGAGCGACAGCATCGGGGAGGGCGTCGCCGGAAGGCCGCTGCCGGCCGACTCGGACGAGGCGGGCGTAGGTGACGGGCTCGTCGCCGGAGTGCTTGCATGCGCCGGCGCGGTCGGCGTACCTTCCGAGGCCGCGCCGCCGTTCGGGAATCCCGCGTCGAAGACGAGGGCCGCAACGCCGATCGCGATGAGCGCGAACGCGGCTCCGGTCAATCCTGTGACGACGCGCTTCGTCGGTTCCATCGATTCGCAACTCCGCCTGCCGGGATCACGCTGCAGTCTAGCGGCGTCGGCGTCGGGCGAGCATTATGGCCGGGCAACGGGGCCGAATGGCCCCACGCTCGCCGACCTGATGGCACTCGCCCTGTCGCGAGCCCCGCGGGCATGCTCCCCCAATGGATGACTACTCCGCTGTCATCGCCATGCTCAATCACACCTGGTTTGGATCCGACCTTGCGCCCGAGACACAGGAGCGCCTCGCAAAGCTCGGCGAACTGCAGGACTTCGAGGCCGAGGAGGTAGTCCTCCGCGAGGGTGAGGACGCAACCGAGATGGGCATTCTGATCTCGGGGCGACTCGCCTTGCGAACGCTGGTCCCGGAACGCGGGCCGGTCACCATCCTGAGCGTCGAGCCGGGGGACATCTTCGGCTGGTCCGCCGTCCTAGCCGACGTCAAGACCCAATCCACTGTCGTAGCCACGGAAAAGAGCCAGGCCCTGGTCATAGAAGGTACCAAGCTCAGGGCGGCCCTCAAAGCGGACCACGCCCTGGCGGCCAGCCTGTACCCACGAGTTCTCCAGGCTGTCGCCCGACGGCTCCGAGCGACGCGGCTCCAACTGCTCGATCTATTCGCCCGCTGAGGATCGCTCACGAGTCCGTCTCACCAGCCTGTCCCCCGGAGGTCGTCACGTCCTTGATCACTACCCCTGTCCCTAGCCAGACGGCCGCGGCCAAACAGTGGTTCCTGGCCCGCACAGATCTCGGCGCTCTGATCGATCGCCTCCGCGAATCCGGACGACGCGTCATCGGCCCCATCGTCCGGGATGGCGCGATCGTCTACGACGAGATCCAGTCGGCTGCGGAGCTGCCGGCGGGCTGGCGCGACGAGCAATCGGCCGGACGCTACCGATTGGAACGCAAGAGCGACGAGCGCGTCTTCGGCTACACCGTGGGCCCAACGTCCTGGAAGCGGTTCACGTTCCCACCCAACCTGACGATCGCCACCGCTCATCGAACCGGTGGCTTCGGCTTCGAGCAACCCGCGCCGGATGCGCCGCCGCTTGCCTTCCTGGGAGTCAGAGCCTGCGAGATAGCGGCCCTCGCGGTACAGGACCGGGTCTTCCTGGGGGGCCAGTTCACGGACGAGGACTTCCGCGCCCGCCGGGCCGCCGCGTTCATCGTCGCCGTCCAGTGCACCACGTCCTCGAGCACGTGCTTCTGCACCTCGATGGGGACTGGGCCGGAGGTCCGTGACGGCTACGACATCCTCCTTACCGAGATAGATGACGGCTTCGTCATCCAGGCCGGCTCGCTCGAAGGGGCCGCCATCGTGGCCAAGCTGCCGACGTGCCGTCCCAGCCACGCTGAGGCCGGCGCCGCCGTCGACAAGGTGAAGTCGGTCCGGACCCAGATGGGCGGGCCGCTGCCGATGGCCGGTGTAGGCGGGCGTCTCAAGCTCCAGCTCGACCACCCGCGCTGGGCCCTGGTCGCCGATCGCTGCGTGGAATGCGGCAACTGCACCATGTCATGCCCCACGTGCTTCTGCACCTCGGTCGTCGAGAGATCCGACCTGGACGGCAAGTCGAGCACGACCGAGCGGCAGTGGGACTCCTGCTTCGACGTCGCTTTCGCGAAAGTGGCGGGCGGCGATTTTCGTGCCCGGCCTCGCGACCGATACCGGCAGTGGCTAACCCACAAGTTCTCGACCTGGTGGGACCAGTTCGGAAGCTCCGGCTGTGTCGGCTGCGGTCGCTGCATCACCTGGTGCCCGGTCCGGATCGACGTCCGCGAGGAGCTCGCGGCCATCGCGCCGCCAGTCGAACCGATCATCCAGCCGGTGGCAGTGGAGCCGGCCGCCGCCAGCCCCGGCAGCTACTCCATCGCACGCCTCGCGTCCGTCCGGTCGGAGACCGAAGACACCACCACGCTCACTCTGACCGACCTGGATCCGGCCTTCCTGGCCGGGCGGCCGGGCCAGTTCGTGATGGTCGCCCTGCCGGCTTTCCCGGCCGTGCCCATCTCGATCTCGCGCTATCGGGCGAACGGAATCGACCTCACGATCCGAGCCGTCGGTCCCACATCTACGGCCCTGGTGAACCTGCGCCCCGGCGCCAAGGTGGGCCTGCGAGGCCCGCTCGGGACTTTCTGGCCGATCCAGGAGGCTTACGGCCGGCATGCGGTCGTTGTCGCCGGTGGCGTCGGCCTCTCGCCGCTCCACGGCCTCGTCGACGCGCTCGTAGCGAACCACGACCGGTTCGAGTCGGCCTCGCTCTTCTACGGCGCACGGACGCCCGAGGACCAGCTCTTCTGCGAGGATCTGGAAGCCTGGTCTTCCGGTAAGGCCATCGACGTCACCCTGACGGTGGACCGCGCGGGTCCGGGCTGGAAGGGCCGGGTCGGCGTCGTCACTACGTTGTTCGACATGATCTCGTGGGACTGCACCAAGGTCACGGCCTTCGTCGTGGGGCCCGAGCGGATGATGCACGCGTCCGTCCAGGGCTTGATCTCGAAGGGAGTACCGGCCGACCGCATCTACGTTTCGATGGAGCGCCACATGGAGTGCGGCATCGGCCTGTGCGGCCACTGCCAGATGGGCAGCCGCTTCGTCTGCAAGGATGGCCCGGTGTTCCGGCTCAGTGAGCTCGGGGACCTGTTCAGCCGGGAGGGGATCTGATGGCCAGCACCAGCCGGACTGCCCAACCGCGCGTTGCCGTCGCCAAGCTCGCTTCCTGCGACGGCTGCCAGCTCACGCTGCTCGATCTGGAGGACGAGCTCCTGGAGATCGTCTCCCGCTTCGACATCGTGGAGTTCCCGGAGGCCACTTCGCGCCGGTCGCCCGGCCCCTACGACATCGTCTTCGTGGAGGGGTCGATCAGCGCGCCCGAGCACATCGACCAGATCAAGGAGCTGCGCAAGCAAGCCCGGGTGCTGGTCACCATCGGGGCCTGCGCCACGGCCGGCGGGATCCAGGCGCTGCGCAACTGGGCCGACCACGACGCCTACCGCGCCGCGGTCTACGCCCATCCCGAGTGGATCGAGTCGCTGTCCACCGCCACTCCGGTGGCGGAGCATGTCAAGGTGGATGCAGAGCTGCGCGGCTGCCCCATCGACCCCGGCCAGCTGATCGAGCTGCTGACGGCGGTGCTGATCGGTCGCCGGCCCCAGATCCGCGACGAGGCCGTGTGTCGCGAATGCAAGCGGAAGGGCATCGTTTGCGTGGTCGTCGCCAAAGGCGAAGCCTGCATGGGCCCGGTGACCACGTCCGGCTGTGACGCCCTCTGCCCCACCTACGACCGCGGCTGCTACGGCTGCTTCGGGCCGCGCACCAACGCCAACGCGAAGAGCTGGAGCGCCGGGCTGCTGCAGTCGGGACGCCCGCCGGAGGAGGTCCGGCGCCTCTTCGCCGGCTTCACCGGCTACGCCGAGCCGTTCCGCTCGGTCATCACGGAGCTCGGCAAGGCCAAGGGCTAGACGCGACTGGTGACGGTGTCGGGTCGCGGGCGCTCGGCGGGCCGGGCATACTCACGGCATGTCCGTCGCATCTCTGCTGCCGCGGTTCCTGCTCCTCGGATTCGTGCTCCTCGCGACCGTGCTGCTCATGGCCGGTTACGGCGCGGCCGTGGGAATAGGGATCCTCGCCGGCCTGGTTCTGGGTTGGGCCGTGGTCGCCGCCTTAATGGCGATGGCCCCTCGGTCGGGCTCCAGCGTCAGTTTCCTGACCCGCTCTCGGCGCGGCGGAGAGCCGGATCAAACCGCAATGGCCGTGATCGAAGGCCATGCCCGCGACTCCATGCGGGTCGCCGGAGTGGATGCGGGGGTTCTGCGCCGCGTAATCCCTCTCGGTGACGCCGTGGAGGCCGGCGGTGTGCGCGTCGAGCTCGTGGCGCTCGAGATCCGCGATGACGGAGCGATCGCCACGCTGGTCTCGCACACGCGTCCGCCAGTTGGCAACACCGGGCACTTCGTCGAGGCCACGGTGTCCGACGATGCGGGCACTGCCTACGTCGCGGCGGGCCAGGGCACGGGCGGCTCGGGTCTCGGAACCGGCCGCTACGAGATCCGCCTCGCTCCTGCGCCCCTTGCGGGCGCCGTGACGCTCATCCTGCGTGTCGAGGCTTTTCTGGACCCGTTCCCCGGGCCGGCGGTCGAGCTCCGCGGCCCCTGGGAATTCCGCATCGCCCTTTGAGCCTCGGCCCATCTCGCCCGGTCTCGCCGCGTGATCGAGCGGCAGATTCGCGTGCCGGGGCGGTCCCAGAGTGTCACGATGGCGGCATGAGCGAAAACGACACTCCAGCGACGCCGCAGAAACCTGATGCCTTCGCCGCGGTCCAGGTTCACTCGACTGTCGAGTCGCCCTCCGCCCCGGCCGTACCCACCGGCCGCCGCGGCCGCCCTACCGGCGAGCCCTCCATGGCCCGTGAGCCCAACTACCAGACCAGCCGTCCGACGAAGATCGCCATCGTCGGCGTGGGCCTGGTCGGTTCGACCTTCGCCTACACGCTGCTGCTGTCGGGCATAGCGTCGGAGATCGTGCTGATCGACGTCAACCACGAGCGCGCCGAGGGCGAGGCGATGGATCTCAACCACGCCGTTCCGTTCGCCCACCCCACCAAGATCTGCGCCGGCGACTACTCCGACTGCGAGGGCGCGGCGATCACCGTCATCGCCGCCGGAACCGGCCAGAAGCCGGGTGAGAGCCGCCTGGACCTGGTCAGGCGGAATGCGGCCATCTTCGGCCAGATCGTCCCGCGCGTGGCCGAAGCGAACCCCGAGGGGATCATCGTCGTCGCCACCAACCCGGTCGACGTGCTGACCTACGTGACCATGAAGCTGGCCGGGCTGCCACCGCGCCGCGTCTTCGGTTCGGGCACCATCCTGGACACGGCCCGCTTCCGGTACATGCTGAGCGAGCACCTGGGCGTGGACCCGCGCAGCGTCCACGCTTACATCATCGGCGAGCACGGCGACAGCGAGGTGCCGGTCTGGTCGCTGGCGAACGTGGCAGGGATGCGTCTCCCGACCTTCTGTGCGGAGAACGGGATCCCGCTTTCGCCCGACACGATGGAGCAGATCTTCCGGCAGACGCGCGACGCCGCCTACGAGATCATCGGCCGCAAGGGCGCCACGTACTACGCCGTGGCCGCCGGCTTGATGCGGATCACCGAGGCGATACTGCGTGACCAGAACACGGTCCTATCGATCTCGAGCTTGATCGAGGACTACTACGGCATCAACGACGTCTGCCTGAGCCTGCCGACGGTCGTCGGCCGGCGCGGAATCGAGCGCGTACTCCGCCTGGAGCTAAGCCCGCGCGAAGCTCGCGGCGTCCGCAAGTCCGCCGACGTCCTGCGCCAGACGATCGAGTCACTGGAGACCGCAGCCGAGCCGACGCAGCCGGCCTGATCTCGCGATTGCCTTCGCTCCATTGGCCGCGACTCGCTGGAGCCCACCGCTTCTTGCCATCTGCTAACCGGGGTAGCACGCGGCTGGGTTCAACGGCGGAGGACTGCCCGCGCGAGGCGACGGAACTCGATCCTGAGCGTGCCCGGCACCTTGTGGCACCTTCTCGGGCGCCGGCGACGGCCGATTCAATCGCCCCATTCGGTTTCGCGCTACCCGGATTGGCAAGTGACCAGATCGCGGCCCCGGTCCGACTTCGGGATTGCGGCCCCGGTCCGACATCGGGTCGGACCTGGCGCTACCGAGGCAGCGCGCGTTCCTCCAGCGGTGTGTCCCAGTGGGCCTCGATCAGCTCGAAGCGACGCCGCTCCTCGCGCTTGAGCTTCTCGGCGTCGGGATACAGGCGGGCCAGGATCGCCGGATCCGTGTGCTCCTCCGTGGAGGCCCAGTCGCGGTAGGTAATCGTCACCTCGAAGGTCCAGTCCTGGCGGCCGTCACCGTGGAAGCGAGGCTCGTAAGCCCGCACGTCCAGCATCCGGCCCGACTCCATCTGGGCGCGCAGCAGCGGCCAGTGGTTTCGCTCGAACAGCTCCACGAACTCGTCCTGGAAGCCCCAGCGGATCTTGTAGAAGTACTGGACTGTCACGGGCTTGCCGGCGTCGGCCATCTCCAGCTCCTCCTCGCGGCCCGACTACGCCGGGCACCAACCGTCTTCCGCCAAACCGAGCGCGGGCATCGGCCGGCAGAGCCAGCCTACACGCTTCGAGTCCGTCCCGGTCGAGCGAGGCCCTTCGGCGGCGCCCCGAAAGCCCTTCGGCACCGCGAATGGATGCCCGCCGGCCCTCAGCCGAAGCTCTCGGACAGCCGATACTTCTGGTAACCGCCCGACTCGCCACGCGGACACCGAGATCGGATTGCGCGCTCAAATCATCCGCCCCATCTCGGCGAGACATGGCCCGCATCATCCCCCCAGGCCCCACGCCCGATCCTCCTTCGTCCGAACGAACCCCACTCGAGCATCGTCTCGAAGGCCTGGACGGCCACCACGCCGCGGCGCCGCAGCTGAACTTCATGCTGGCCGGCGCCCAGTGGCGCGACTCGTGGCTGCACGGGTTCCGAAGCCTCTATCTGGTGATGGAGGTGATCCTCCTCGGCCTGGCGGGCGGTCTGCTCGTGTCCATCCTGAACCTTGACGTGAAGCGCGCCTGGGTGCCCGCGGCCCTCCTGGTAGTGGACGCGGTCGGCAGCCTGATCCTGCTCGCCCGGATGCGCCGCGCAGCCGTGGGCCTCGGCGACGACGTTCGCTTCTGGCACCGCGAAATCGTCCGTGCGGAGCGCGAGTTACCGCCCGAACGCCGCGTGTTCACCCGTTTCAAGCTGCTGCAGCATTCGCGCAACCACGCCGACACAAACGAGCTGGCAGCCCTGGCCCTGAGCCAGGAAGGGCTCGACGAAGTAGGTCTGGACCGGCTCGTCGAGCCTTTCAGTTCGAGCGCAACACGCCGACTGATCGAGAATCGCGTCCCGGCGCTGATCGCGGTGCTGTGGCTGTCATGGGTCATCGCCGGCGTCGGCGCCCTCTACCTCCGCGCCCAGGGCATCATTCCGTGAGGTCGGCCCGGCCGCCCCGACGACCCGGCCGGCGGGCTGGGCGTATCTAGGGCTGGCTCGTCCAGATCCACTGCGCGACGAGGGCGCACGGTCGTCGTCCTCTAGGAGTCCGGCACCTCTTCGGCAGATCCGCGGCCGGCCGATGGCGGGTCGCCGGCGCAACTCGAGTAGATACGCCTCATGCCCGCGACCAGCCTCTGGAGCGGCCGGACACCAGCCCGACTGAACGACACGGAGACCGTTGCCCGCCGGACCTTGAGGCGGTCGGCCACCTCCGACTGGCACAGATCCTCGATCAGGGCCAGCCGCGCCACCGTACGTTGACGCTCGGTCAGGCCGTCGAGCATGTCCACTAGGGCCGGCGCCAGGTCGTCGAGTAGCGCATCCACGTCGGGCTGGCCGGTCAAGACAACGAGCCGCGCGTGACTCGTGCGGGCCGCATCGACCGCTTTGCGGGCCACGACGAACGCTGGCCCGGTTCGCTCCGTGGCGGGGGCCCTGCCTTCGGTGGGATCCGCGTCCGTTTCGCCACGTACGGCCGCCCAGCGCATGCGGCGCCCGCCAGGCGCAAGCGCCGCGTGAAGAACTGCCGTCAGGGGATCGGCCCTCGGGGCCAGGAGTCCCTGGAGCTCATCGCCCCAGGTGAATCCGAAAGGCGCGAGCCGCTCGTCCCCGTAGGCGACGTCGAGCTCGACAACCAGATCGCGCAGCCAGGCAGTGGACCCGACGCTGTCGCGCCGCGACCCGACCACGTCACCGAACAGGACCAGCCCGATCCCGTCTGTCATCCGCCAAAGGCTAACTCTGGACGAGATAGCCGTCAATGGCTATCTCACCGTCAGATAGCCGTTACGCATGAGTCCGGCCGTCGGGTTGGCAGCGAGCGTCGCGCGATGCGCGGTGATCGGGACAACCACGATCCAGCGAGCGCGCGAGCGGCTATCCTGAGCTGGTGACGGCCGAATCCCGCGCTCCGGGCCAGCCCGGCGCCCCTCCAAGCCCCTCGATCCCGCCGAACCCCGGACGCCGAGATCTGGGTATGCGGGCCACGCTCGTCTTCCCGACGCGAGAGATCGTCGAGCGCTACTACGTCCCCCTGATCTACACCGCCTGCCGAACGTGCTACTCGGAGCTGGCCCCGGACGACATCTTCGAGCGCGCGGTCGACGGTCGGATCCCGCCGGAGAGGCAGCGTGAGCTGATCGGCCGGGTGATCGAATCCGGACACGGCTCGACCATCGAGCACGTCGTCTTCACTTTCGCCATCACCGGCGTCAGTCGCACTCTCAGTCACCAGCTGGTGCGCCATCGAGCCGGCGTGGCATTCGACCAGCAGAGCCAGCGCTACGTCTCGTACAAGAAAGGCGTCTCGACGATGCTGCCCGGCACGATCGCCGAGGCGGAACCGGATCTTCGAGCGCGGTACGAGGACCAGGTCGAGGGTGCGCTCGAGTTGTACTCCGAGCTCGTGGATGCCGGCATCCCGGGCGAAGACGCGCGCTTCGTCTTCCCGAACGCCACACGCACGAATCTGGTCATGACCGCAAACCTGAGGGCCCTGATCCACATGTCCGGACTGCGCCTGTGCACCATGGCGCAGTGGGAGATCCGCCGGCTCTTCCAACTGATCCGCCACGAGGTCTTCGTCGTCAGCCCGTTCCTCGGGAGCTTCCTGTCCCCCAAGTGCGTCCCCCTCGGCTATTGCGACGAGGCGGGCAATCGGGATGAGCATTGCCCCATCAGACCGCACAAGGACCGAGTACTCGAAGCCTGGGCCGAGACGGCCAAACGGCGACCGGTCCGGGCGTCGCGAGCCGCGACGCCCGCAGGAGATACGCCCTCGGACTGACCCGCAAGGTGGCGTAGGACGGGGTACCGAAGACAACCGGTCATAGTACGTTCGGCGCAGTGGCTACCTGCCGTACGCGAGCCATGATCCAAGGAGATTGGAGCCCCGAGCAGCTCGGCTCGGGGAACCGCGATGACGACCTTGAAGTGGCACGTGTCCTGGCAGACACGCTCACTTGAGGCCGAGGCGCGGCAGCATCGGTTTCGGGTGGCTAGAATCGCACCCGACACCGGGCGCACGGAGATGAGCGTGAACAATACGTCCGCGACTCGCCCTAGCCAGTTCCTGGCGGACCTCGCGCAGGCGATGCGTTCGACCGCCGAGAACGCACGGCAGGCGACGATCGAGCAGTGTAATTCGAACGCGAAGGCGTACATCGAACATCTGCAAGCCCAGACGGATGGCGGAGCGCCTACCCTGAGGCAAGCCGCCGAGGCTGACGTAGCCGCCATCCGGGACTGGTCCAAGTCCCAGATGGAGCGCATTCGCGTTGAAACCGAGCAGCGCATCGCGCGCCGCCGCGAACTCCTCGAGCAAGATCTCCAGGAATACAGCTCCGCCGTCGAAGGCGAGCTCGAGCATGTCCAGCAGCGCGTTCAGACTTTCGAGGCAGATCTCGCCCGGTCCCTCGATCAACTCATGGAGGTCACCGACCCCACGGAGTTCGCCAACCTTGCTGCGCAGATGCCCGGGCCGCCGGCGTTCGGCGAACCCGACCCGACTGCGCTGGTCAACAACCTTCGCCTTGGTGGCGAGCAGACCCTGCCCGAGGAGGCAGAGCCAGAGCCCGAAGAGAAGGCGGCCTTGCCGGACCACTGGTGGCTGGATTCCCCGACCGCCCTGACTCACCCGACGGAAGACTCGAGCGAGCCTGGATGAACTCGCTCGGCGGTGCCGCCAAACGGGGTTCGTAGACCCGGCCAAATGCGCCGGTCGCGGCGCGGCGGTCCCGAGACTCGCGAAATCGGACCTTCCAGACCGCTTTGTTCTACGCCAAACTACACGCGCCGCGACATCGCACCCGAATCTGAGGCGGTACGGAAGGGCGGCTAGTCCTGGTACCTCCAGCGGGGTGCCCGGCCGCAACACGCGGCCCATGATCGGACCGAGAAAAAGGGCTCTCGACGCTGGTCTGGGACCGGCCATAATGGTGCGCACTCTCAGGCATGGCACGGTAGCCTAGAAGTCCAAACGGGGGCTGTAACTAGTCGGGACCTTTCCGGCGCCCGGCCGGGGCCCGGAGAATCGAAACTACGGGGAGATGAGCGTGAACGAGACGGCCGCGCGTCACCCGAACCGTTTCCTGGCCGACCTCATCCAGACGATGCGTTCGACCGCCGAGACGGCGCGGCAGGGGACGATCGAGCAGTGCCAGGCAGACGCCAAGGCGTATACGGAGAAACTCCACGCGCGGACGGATGACGAGGCCGCATCGCTGAGAAAGGCCGCCGAGGCCGACGTGAGCGCCATCCGGGACTGGTCCAAGGCCGAGATGGAGCGCATTCGCGTGGAGACCGAGCAGCGCATCTCGCGCCGCCGCGAACTCCTCGAGCAGGAGCTCGAGGAATACAACTCGGCCATCGAGCTCGAGATCGAGCGCGTTCAGAAGCGCGTCACGAGCTTCGAAGAGGAAGTTGCGCAGTTCTTCGAGCAGCTCGCCCAGGAAGGCGACCCGACCGTCTTCGCGAGCATGGCCGCCCAGATGCCCGATCCGCCGGAGTTCACCGACTCCGATCGGGGCAGCATCGCGGACGACCTCCGCGCCCGCCGCGAGCAAGTCACTCGGTCTGCGGCGCCGGAGAAGAGTGGCGCCGGCGCAGACGGAAGGCAGCCGGCCGAGGAAGGGCCCGTGCCCGAGCTCGCCGAGGAGACCGTCGATGCCCGGCTGGCAGGCGGTCGGGGAGCGGCCGCCAAGGCGGCCAGTTCCGAGTCGACCCAGGTCGTGGTAGTTGGGCTCGTCAGCGTCGCCAGCATCGCCACGTTCAAGCGCCAGCTCGGTCGTCTGCCGGGCGTGAAGAACGTCGGTGTGTCGTCCGGCCCCGACGGCGAGTTCATCTTCACCGTCGGTCACGGCTCGGACACGTCACTGAACCAGCTGATCCCGACTCTGCCCGCGTTCCAGGCCCGCGTCG
Source organism: Candidatus Limnocylindrales bacterium (assembly GCA_049520815.1). Lineage (GTDB taxonomy): Bacteria > Chloroflexota > Limnocylindria > Limnocylindrales > CSP1-4 > Fen-1039. The sequence goes on along the minus strand of JBEKPL010000013.1, from coordinate 21,508 downwards.
TGAGCGAGCGGGAAGGCGTGCTGAACGTTTCCGCACACGATCCGGAGGCGGAGGGCTAGACTTAGCCGACCGGCTCTCGCACCAGAGGGAGATCCCGTCAGAGTGCCTCGGCCAGCTGTCGCCATCGCTCTACCGGCATCTGAGCTTGTCGCCGTAAGTGCTCAGCTTGCCGAGGCTGGCTACGAACCGATCGCAGTCGAGACGTCAGATGCGCTCGAGGAGCTGCTCAGCAGGCGGCACGACATCGGCGTGGCCATCCTCGACGGGGAGAACGACTTCGACCGCACCCTCGAGATGTACGCGTTGCTCCACGACGAGGATCGCAACATCCCGGCCCTGATGGTTGTCGCGGCCCGAGCCCTGGACCGGATGAGCGTGGCCGGGCGAACCCGCGCCAATGACGAGTACTTCACCAGACCCTACTCCGCCGAATCGCTCCGCTGGCGGGTCGAGGCGATGCTCATCCGGGCCGAGATCTCGGTCGAGGACACCAAGGGCGCGATCATCGAAGCGGACTCGCAGATCGAGACCACTGCGGACACTCGCCGCGGCCAGATAGTCATCGTCTTCAACCCCAAGGGCGGCGTCGGCAAGACGACGATCGCCGTCAACGTGGCCGCGTTGCTGCAGACCCGCAAAGCTCAGCATGTGCTTCTCGTGGACTGCGACACCGTGACCGGCCATGTGGCGTCGTCGCTCGGCATGGAGAACGTCCGGACGGTGGCCGACGCCTGGACTGAGGACCTCAACACGGGCGTCGCGGAGTCGTTCCAGGAGATCGCCGCTGCGCATCAGAACGGAGTCTCCGTGCTGGTGATGGCGGAGTCGCCGCTCCACACCGAGATCCTCGATCCCAGGCGCGTGGCGGAGTCCATCACCGCGGCCTGCCGCGTCTACGACTGGGTTATCGTCGACATGCACCCGGACTACGGGCCGCTCAACCAGGTCATCTTCGAGCGCGCGGACAAGATCATCGTCCCAGTCACTCCAGACGTGCCCGCTATCCGCGCGGCCGTCCAGTTCCGCGAAGTCGCGGTCGAGCTGGAGATCCGCGACCGCCTGGCGATGGTCGTGAACCGAGCCAACAGCGGCGTCTCTGTAGCCGACATGGAGCGTACGGTCGGGATGCCGGCCCTGGCAGAAGTGCGGTCGGCCGGGATGCTCTTCGTTCGGGCGGCCAACGAGGGTCGCTCGGCCGTGGAGCGCTTCCCGAAGGAGAAGGTCATCGAGGACATCCAGATCCTGTGCGACCGAATGATGGCGACGCGCGAGTCCGGTGCGGCCAAGTCCGGCAGCGGGTTCATGGGCATCTTCGGCGGGGGTCAGAACACGAACCCGTCGGTGCGCGCTTCCTGAGCTTCACCGTCAACCGCGATCTGGTGGCTCGAGCTCAGCCTTCTATGTCGTCAGCCCGGTCCGGGGCCGGCTCCGGCTCGACCCGCTGCATCGCGCCCTCAAGCCCCGCCCGAGTCAGCAGCACACGTTGGGGCTGCGGGATCTCGATTCCGCTCTCACCGAAGGCGGCCAGCAGCCGCTTCCGTAGCTCCCCGCCTACGGCCCATTGCTCGGAGGCGCGGACGGTGCCGAGAATCTTGAGTGTTACGCCATACTCGCCGAGAGCCGACACACTTTCGACGCGGGGCGCCTCCAGAATGCGCGGGCCCCATTCCGGATCGCCGGCCAGCTCACGTCCCACGCGATCGACCACCGCGGTGGCCTTCTCGATGTCCGTGCCGTAGACAACCTGCACGTCCTGGTTGACCCCGGCCCAGACGCGCGTCAGGTTCGAGGCGACGGTGATCTCCCCGTTCGGGACGGTGTGCACTGTCCCGTCCTGGTCGCGCAGCGTCGTGCGCCTCAGGGTGAAGTCCTCGACCTTGCCCGACACGCCGGCGATGCGGACGATGTCGCCCCTGGCAAACTGGTTCTCCATGAGGATCAGCGCGCCATTCAGGTAGTCGCGGACGAGGTGCTGAGTTCCCAGACCGATGGCGATGCCGGCGATCCCAAGGCCGGCGATTGCCGGTCCGATGTCCAGATTGAACCCGGCCTCGAGAATCATCAGGCCCGCGACCACCACGACGAAGAAGCGGATGACGTTGACGCCAAGGGCCTCGATAGTGTCCTGCCGCTTCTTCAGCTCGACGCTGGAGAGTTCCTGTGCCGTCCCCTCGAGGTTCTCCCTGTTCAGGAGGGCACGCGCGATGCCGCGGACGAAGAGGTGGGCCAGGCGGATCACGACTGCGGCCACGATCAAGATCGCCAGAACCGCGGCTCCGGCGCTCAAGGTCGGGCCCAGATCCACGGTCTCCCCGCCCCAGGGTGGAGTCAGCTTCGGGTCCAATTGAGCCATGCCGATAGCGTAGCGCGGCCTGGCTCTGCGCGAACCCAACGCGGCCGCACAGAGGGGCGGCCCCTCGGGAGGGGGACCGAGGGGCCGCAGAAGGTCATTGATATGTAGTTGTAGGCCCGTCGAGCGAGCCCGGGATCTCTAGAGCGAGGCCGCCACACCGCCGATGCGATCCGTGATCACGGCCGCGACCTCGCGGGCGCGGTCTACGAGCTCGGGCACTCGGCTCGGCGTAATCCGGTTACCCGAGGCGCGAAGCTCGAGTGCGGCCACAACCGATGCGCGCTGGTCGAAGACCGGCACGGCGACGGCATTGACGGACGGCTCGTGCTCGCCAAAGGCGGTGGCGAAGCCACGCTTGCGGACCCGGGCGAGCTCCTCGAGGAGGAGGTCGACCCGAACGATCGTGTGCGGCGTGTAGGGCGTGAACCCGATCTTGGAAAGGCGGATGACCTCGCGCTCGGGCTGGCTTGCCAGAAGCACCTTGCCGGGAGCCGTCGCGTGAAGCGGCGAGTTGCGGCCGGTCCGGTCTCGGCCCATCCCGGATGCGTCCGAGTAGGCGACCGTGAGGACGGTGTCGCCTTCGAGGATCTCGAGCGTACTCGTCTCACGGATGGACCTGGCCAGGGCCTCGAGCTCCGACATCGCGATCGACCGCAAATCCAGCGACTTCTCCGCGTGGCCTCCGAGCCGGACGACCGCCAGTCCGAGCCGGTACTTGCCCGAGTCGTCGTCTTGCTCAACCAGACCGCGCTTCTGCAGCGTGGCGAGCAACCGCGACGCGGTCGACTTGTGGAGTCCGAGGCGGCGGGCCAACTCGGTGACTCCTGCCTGTCCTTCTGTCTCACCGAGAGCGATCAGGAGCGACGCAGCGCGGTCAACCGACCGAACCGCATTTCCGTTGAGCATCAGGCTTCTCCTAGCGGGCGGCTCCCGACTTGGAAGCCGACCTGGCTTCCCCGCAGCCTCGGGGCTGCACGTCACTCCGCGCCCGAACCGAAGTGACTATCCGCGACCTGTTGCGGCCCCCGGGCCGCAAGACGCTCGACCGCCTTCCGGTGCTACCTGCCCGGGTTGGTATCCCCGGACGGGTGGTCCCTTGAGTCCCGTGAGGCGCAACGTCCAACCCGAATGTTGACAGAGTAACTAAGGGTTAGTCAAGCCCTCCAGACGTGTCATGTTGCCGACACCGTGAATCTGGGCCGGGATCGTCGCGTCTGTGACCCCGGTCGTGTCCCGGGACGCGGCGTTCTCATCGCAGGCAGCCTAGGCCCGCGGTCCGGCCGGCGATCTCCGCTCGTCGTAACATCGCTTGTGTCAGCACCCCGAGCGAACATGATCCACAGCGATCGCCTCTCGCGCATCCGAGCCCAGTTCCCTGCCCTGGCGCGCCGCCACGACGGCGGGCCGTATGTCTACCTGGACGGCCCCGGAGGGACACAGGTCCCGCGGCGCACGATCGAGGCGATGGCCGCCTACCTGGAGCGCTGCAACGCCAACCACGATGGCGCCTTCCCGACCAGCGAGGAGAGCGACGCTCTGCTCGCCGAGGCCCACGCCGCGGCGGCCGATTTCATCGGCGCCGCCGATGCGGACGAGGTCGTGTTCGGGCAGAACATGACGACGCTCACCTTCGCCGTCAGCCGAGCCATCGGACGGATGCTGCGAACGGGCGACGAGATCGTCGTCACGCGCCTGGACCACGATGCCAACGTGGCGCCGTGGTTGGCCCTCGAGGAGGAGCGGGGCGTGGTCGTTCGCTGGGTCGAGATCCGGCCCGACGACTGCACGCTCGACATTGCCAGCCTGGAACGGGCGCTCGGCCCCCGCACCCGGGTAGTGGCCGCCGGTCTCGCCTCCAACGCGGTCGGCACCATCAACCCGGTGTCTCGGATCGTGGAGATGGCCCATGCCGTCGGGGCCTGGACGTACGTCGACGCGGTCCACGCCGCGCCCCACCTCGCCATCGATGCGGCCGCCATCGGGACGGACTTCCTGGTCTGCTCGCCCTACAAGTTCTTCGGTCCGCATCTCGGGCTCCTCTATGGGAAGCGCGAGATGCTCGAACGCCTGGCCGCGTACAAGGTCCGGCCCGCGGCCGGCGAGCCGCCCGGCAAGTGGGAGACCGGCACGCTTCCGGGTGAGTCGATCGCCGGGCTGCTGGGGACGTTCGGTTACCTGGAGTGGCTCGGCCGGGAGTACGGTGGCTCTGGCGAAGACGTGACGGGCCGGCAGGGCGCGTTGACGGCGGCGATGCGCGCCATCCGCGAGACGGAGCGCGAGCTGGCTCTCCAGGCCCTGACGGCGCTCGGCGAAGTGCCGGGGTTGACCCTGCGAGGCATCGTCGACCCGGCCCGCATCGACGAGCGAGTCCCAACGTTCGCCTTCACGCTGGCCGGCCGCACGCCGCGCGACGTGGCGACCGAGCTCGGCCGGCGCGGCATCGCCGTCTGGGACGGAGACTACTATGCCTACGAGCTGATCCGGACCCTCGGCCTGGCCGAGTCCGGCGGGATGGTCCGGGTTGGCTTGGTGCACTACAACGAGCCCGCCGAAATCGAGCGCCTGGCCCAGGCGCTCCGTGAGATAGCCAGGCCGACCGCGGCGCCCGCGCCGACTCGGCCGTGAGGGAGGGAACATGTCCGGTCGGAGCGCAGCTGTGGCGGCGTTCTTCGAGATCGTGCGCCGCGGCGACGAGCAGGCTGCCTACGAGGCGATAGCCGCGGACGAGAGGCTGCTCCAAGCCCGCGACGAGGCCGGGCTCTCGCCGGTGTTGGCGGCGGCGTACGCCGGACACTCGCGCCTGGCGGAAGGCCTCGCCGAGAGGGCGGCGAAGCTGCCCGATGGCCTGGGGATCTTCGACGCAGCGGCCGTCGGGAACGTCGCAGTGGTGCGGCAGCTGCTGGCCGGCGATCGCGCCTCGATAGACGAGGGCGGCAGCGACGGCTTCACCGCGCTCCACCTGGCGGCCTACTTCGGCCGGCTAGAGGTGGCCCGGCTGCTGCTCGAGCGCGGCGCAGATCGCAACGCAGTGGCCCCGAACGAGATGCGCGCGACGCCGCTGCACAGCGCCGTCGCGGCACGGCATCGCGACATGACCGGCCTTCTGCTCGCCCACGGTGCGTCGCCGAACGCGGTCCAGCGCGGCGGAGGGACGCCGTTACATGCCGCCGCGCGGGCCGGCGACGAGGCCATCGTCGACATGCTGCTGCTGCGCGGAGCGGACCCGACCCGCAAGAACGACGACGGCCTCACGCCGATCGACCTGGCCGAAGAGGGGGGCCACGGCGCCATCGCCAAGATCCTGCGCAACTACGCCAGGCGCTGACCTGCACCCTCAGGCGCGGCGCCTCGTCGCTGTCCGCCGTCGCTTCGCGGGGCGCCCAGCGGCGCCGGGAGCTGCCGCCGCTCGCGTAGCGCTCTGGGCCGCTTGCGGCTTTGCGCGAAGCGACGGCGGACAGCGACGAGGCGCCGCGTATGCAACTACCCCGTCATGCCAAGCCAGCCGGGCAGCTCTTTGGCGAGCGTCGCAAGTGGCAACGTGCCGTGGCCCAGGACCGCGTCGTGGAAGGCTCGCAGGTCGAAGGCCGGCCCGAGACGTGCGGCTGCCTCGCGCCGGAGCCGCTCTATCTCTTCCTGGCCCACCTTGTAGGTGAGGGCCTGGGCCGGCAGGCAGATGTAGCGATCCGTCTCGATGTTCGCGTCGGTTTCCGAGAGCCCGGCGTCGCGGAGCTGTGCCACCGACCGCTCGCGCGGCCACCGGAAAGCGTGGATGCCGGTGTCCACGACCAAACGCGCGGCCCTCCACGCCTGCCCGTCGAGCATCCCGAACCGCTCTCCGGGATTGAGGTACAGGCCCATCTCATCGGCCAGACGTTCGGAGTAGAGACCCCAACCCTCGACGTAGGCCATCCCCGCCATGCGGGCCCCGAGGCGCCGGAACGCATTCAGGCTCGGATGCTCGCTCTGAAGGGCGATCTGGAAGTGGTGGCCCGGCACCGCCTCGTGGAAGCTCGTGCTGGCGAGCCCGACGTAACTCCGGCTGGGCAGGTCGTACGTGTTTACGTAGTAGATGCCGGGCCGGCTATCGTCGATCGCCGGCGGGTAGTAGTAGGCCGCGGGTGCGTCTTCCTCCTTGTACGGCTCCACCGCGCGGACCTCGCAGGCCGCTCTCGGCAGCCGCCCGAAGTAGTCCGGAGCCGCGGCGAGCGCCCGCTCGATCTGGCCGCGGGCGCGGTCAAGCAGTTCTTCGACGGATTCGGGGACGGCGCCCGGGCTGCCGCGCAGCGCGGCGCGGGCCGCCTCGGTGTCATCGCCGAAACCGAGGTCGAGGGCGATCGCGCGCCGCTCGCCCTCGATAGCGCCCAGCTCTTCCAGACCGCGCCGGTGCAGTTCGCTCGCATCGATGTCGAGCGATGTCCAGGCTCGGATCTGGGTTCGATAGATCTGCTCGCCGTTGGGTGCAGACCACAGGCCCGGCTCCTGTCGAGACGCCTCGCGGTACTTTCCGAGCAGCGCCTCGAGGAACGTCCGATCCGCCGGCCGGACGTACTTGCGGACGGCGGCGACGAGCCGTTCACGGTCGGCTTCCGTCGGCACGGACAGGGCAGTGACCACGGGCGACTGGTCGTCGGGCAGCCCCAGCAGTCGCTCCAGCTGGCCGATCACGCGCTCGGTGACGATGCGGGCCGCGGTCAGTCCGCCGGCCAGGCCCTCCCGAGCCAGCTCCGCGTTGGCCGCCATGAAACGCGGGTAATCGGCCAGGCGGGCCAGGAAGAGATCGAACTTCTCGGGCGTGTCGGTCTTTTGGAAGGCCGCCAGCATCGGAAGAATCGTCTGCGGGCCGTCCATCTGGTCGACGACCTTGAGTCGGTCGACCCTCTGGTCCTGCTGCTCCAGCTCGACATCGCAGATCACTCGCACGATGTCGAGCGTGATCCGCTCCTCGAGCGGCAGGGCGGAGGTTGCGTCGGCCTCTGCTTCGATGGCGTCCGCGGAGGCCAGCGTGTCGCGGAAGAGCGATCGCGCCCTGTCCCGGCCGGCCGGACCCGGGTCGTCCAGTCGATCGCGACCCTGCTCGTAGCCGAGCACGGTCGCGGTGATCGGAGAGAGATCGAGAATGCCGTTCCAGAATCGATCGGCCAGAGCGGTGACCGCGTCGGCTGCGTTGCTGACCTCGCCCACCGGGACCCTCCAGGTGACCCGCCAGCGGCCGGGCGCGGCGTCGTCCGGCGAGAGCTGTTGGGCCTAGGGTACCGCGATCCGCCTCAGCTGCCGAAGAGCGGCAGCTGCTCCCCTACCGTGTCGGCGAGGGCGTCGAGGCCCAGATAGGGCTCCAGATCGTCCAGAGAGAGGTCCGGCCGCGCGGCGAACGCCGCCAGGTGGTTCCACTTGAGGAAGTGCCAGTTCCGCTCTTCGATCGCCTGACGCAGAAGTGGCGAACGGGCCAGCTTGTACTTCGCCAGCTCGGCCCGTTCCGGTGGCAGGACCAGGAACCGCACCACCTTGTCATCGACCGGGTAGCGGGCGTGGCGAACGAGGATCGGCTCGCCAAGCATGGCCGTCCACTCCACCTCGAAGAGGAACGTCGCCTTTCGGCGGACGTACCAGGCGCAATCCACTCGCTCCAACTCGCCGTCCGGGGCCCACGTGACGAGCGGCAGGTGGACCTCACGCTCGGCGTCGTCGAGCCAGGCCGAAAGCTGCCGGCCGGCGATGCGGCGGGTCTGCTGGCGCTTGCCGATCCAGACCCGCATGCCCAGCCGGTGACCCACATCGGCGAGCGTCGCGATCACGGCATCGTGGTCGGCCGTTCGCCCCTCCAGCTGGTCCGAGCCAACGACCGCCTCCGGCGTGCTCGTGGCGGCGCTGTAGCTGCGCAGGCAGGCCTCGATCAGGGCTCCATCCGGCACGTCGGGGCTCCTGAACAGGGCCGCCGTCCGCTCCATGGCAGCGCGCTCGGTGAGGTGCCCGGCCGACGAGAGAAGCGAGAACACGGCCCACTCGACTCGATCGGCGATGGGCTGCGCGGCAACCGAGCGGTCGTCGTCCGAGGCGAGCCAGTACTGCCCCGGCTCGATCTGGCGGATACGCCGGTTGTTGGAACGATCGAGCTCGCCGCGGATCAGCTCGAGCAACTGCTCCACGACCCCGGGCCCCGCTTCCGCGCCGCCCGCGGCCGCTGCCTCGGTGGCGACACCGCCTCCGGACGAGTCCTCGATCCAGGCTGACCAGCCGTCGTCGGCGTGCGGCGGACGGAGCGAGCGGGCCAGGCGGGCGAGCTGTCCCGATCGATCGAGCCCCATCAGCACGTCGCCGAGGATGTGCTCGAACGTGGCCGGCTCGCCCCGGGCCTTGAGCAACTCCACGGCCGTGTCGGTCACGATCTGAGCTGCGACCCCGGCGCGAAACGGTCCGTCGTCGAGCTTCTCCGGCCTACCGAAGACTCCCCTCCCCTGGATCATGCCAGGATCTCCGGCTCCGCCGGCGACGGGCGGCAGCGGCCTGTTGGCACGGGTTCGTGGACCCGGATCCATCACGCCCGTTGGCGGCACGTAGACGACCATGCCCGCGCTTTCGTCGCCGCCACGGTGGAGCCTGGCGTCGACGAGGCGGCAGCCGGCTGCCGCGCCCCCGAGAGCGGCCGCGACGAGAGTGGCAGGCCGGTCGTCGTCCAGCAGGATCACGGCCCGGCCGTTGTGGGCCAGGGCCGGCGATGCGATGGCCAGGGAGCGGCCCAGGCCGCGGGCGAGCTCTTGCGCCTCCTCCGCAGGCGTGGCCTTCATGACCGGCCGGAAGAGCGAGTCGTATGGCAGCATCGAGACGGCACCGGCCCCAAAGAGCCAGCCCGTTCCATGGTACGAGGCCGCAAGCCGCTCGGGCGTGAGGCGCAGCGGGGCCTGGCCGAGAACGAGCCGGACCCGTGAGGGCGAGCCCGAGTGGGCCATCCGCTCACCGTGGAGACCCAGCCGGCGCAGGGCCGCAGGCGTGGACTCGATCAGGGTCACGTTCGGCGTACCGCCCTCGAGGGCCGCCAGATCCGCTCCGAGCCGCGCCATAGCGGCCCTCGGAGTCCCCGCCTCGAGCCGCTGGACGAAGACCTTGACCTGCTTCAGCCCGTCCTCGAAAGCCAGCCACGGATTGCGCTCGCGCCATTCGCGGGTGGCCGGGAGCTTGATCGCACCGTTGGCGATCCGGAGCGGCGCCGGCCTGCCGCGGGAGACGTTGAGGCGGCTCGCGAGGATCACGGCGTGCAGCAAGGCGAGCCGCAGTGTCGCGGTGAGGGCGCCGACTCTCTCTTCACCCTCGATCCGCGTCAGGATGGCGTTGAGACCAAGGAGCTGGCGCGGCGTGTGCAGGTCGATGAGCTGGTCCACCAGCGGGTGCGTCGGCCGTGGCGCCGGAAAACGCCGGCGCATTCTCTCGCGCACCTCGCCGCTGGGCGGGATCGACTCGGCCAGCTTCAGGTCGCCGTGAGTGGGCTCGGCAGCTCGAAGCTCCGGCCCGCCGAACTGCTCATGGCACGGCGCGCAGCGAAACTCCCGGGCCACGGCTCGAAGCGACTCCTCCGCACTGACCGTCAGAGTGGGCAGTGAGCTCGCGGCGGCTGCCGCCGACCTCGCCCCACGACCGGCCTTCGACCCGGCGCCGGCAACGCCACTGCCCTTCGCACCTCCCGTGGGGCCGGACAGCTCCAGCTGAGGCTCCGGACCCGCCGCCCCGGCCCGCGCATTCGAGTGGCGCCCGGAGCGGCGTCTCGCCGCCACCGCGGCCGGTCCGGCCAGCGGCTCCCAGACCATTGAGTCCAGGATGATGGGACGGCCGCACCTGGGGCACGTGCTGGCGTAGAGCGAATCGATCGTCCGCCGAACCGTCGATCCGGCCAGGGGCGCCGCCGCGATCGCCTGGGTGGCGGACTCGATCTGGCGCAGGTCCGGCGGACGCAGGACGACCTCGGCCAGCAGACGTGTCAGCGGCCACGCCTCGAAGTCGGCGGCGCGGCGTTGCTCCGCGATGGCAGCTCGCGCAACCCACCCGCCTCGGCCGCTCAGATCGAGGACGACATCGCCGGGCTTGGTCCAGGCCTCGATCTCGGCGACGAGATCCGCCGCCGCGGCCGGTGGGGCGAGCCGCTCGAAGGCGGGAAGGGACGGAACGGTGTCCAGTCGTTGCTCGGGGTTTGTGGCAGCACGCCCGGCCATGCCCCAATTGTGACAGACGCGCCCGAGGCCAAGGCGCCCGCATGACCGGTGCTCTGGCGCTGCGCAATCTCAAGGCGACTCGTCGCACGCCCGAGCTTCGGGAGGCTACGGCTCCTCGAGCTCGTCTGTCTCGTCTTCGAAAGCCTCTTCGCCGGTCACCTCGGCCGGCAGGACCCGATCGAGATCCTCGATCTCCTCGTCCTCGTCGTCCTCCTCGAGGTCCTCCTCGATCAGCTCCTCCTCGCGCAGCAGAGTGCCCTTGGTGTAGGGCCGCAGGTCCGAGGAACGAGCGGCCGTGGGGAAGCTGACCTTGCCGTAGTTGCGGGGGTCCTGGAAGATCTCACGGATCACGATGCGGACGTCGCGATCGCCGAGAGAGGTGATCCCGGCCGAGTACTTGTTGCCGTCGGCGAGGAGCTTGAGCAGGCGGGCGGCCACCCGCGGCTCGACGATCCCGATGCGCGTCCCGTTGGCCTCGGCGAAGAGCCGGCTACCGTCCGGAATCAGCTCCACGGCGTCGCCGGGGTTGACATGGGCCAGCGTTCGCGGCGTCGCCAGGTCGGTCAGCATGGCGAAGCCGGTCTTCCCAGTCTCCTCGACGAAGATCGCCACGGGCGCCTTGTCGGCCTTCTCCGCGGCCACGGTCTTCTCGCCGGCCTCGCTCATAAGGACGCGCAACCGCTCGATGTTCCGCTCCGCGATGCGGTTCGTCGGATCGAGGGCCAGCGCCACCTGATAGTGCTCGCGCGCCTCGCCCAGCTCACCCAGCTCCCAGTGGGCCTTGGCGAGGCGGTTCTCAGCCTCCGCGTCCGCGCCCATCTCTAGGATCTTGCGGTTGGTGTCGGCTGCCTCGGCCCATCGTCCTTGGGCGGCATGGGCGATTGCCTGCTCCACCAGCTGGCGCTTGATCCGGACGGCGTTGCCGCCGGTGCCCTTTTCGATCTCGGGGAAGGCCAAGGATCGGGTTCCTTTCGTAAGCTGAGCCAGACTGCTGCGGCGAGCGACGAGACGGCGACGATCGCGGGCCTGCGGAAGGCATGCCAATTCGACAGGAGACGCCCGCCCGGACCATGCTTTTAGCATCCACGGGCAGGGCCTGTCAACGCGAGCGGGTCGCGGGCTGGTCAGCCCGGCGCACGAAGGCGCGCAGCTCACCGGCCCACTGCTTAAGATCGAGCACGGCGGTGCCGGTTTGGATGAGCAGACCCGAGAGCTCGAGCAGGTCGTTGAACTGCGGGGTGACCTGACGAATCGTCTCCCCGACCAGCTCGCCGTAGGGCGCCTGGTCACTGACGTCGTACGCTGACCATCTGCCGTTGCGATCGACGTGAGCCCGGTCCTCATCCGACGGGGGCTCCGGGAAGGGCTCTACCCAGGCTACGTCGAAGAACTGGAGCGTCCAATCGCCAGTAGCGTCGCACAGGACCACGGAACCATCGGCGAAGGTCAGCTCGATAGCCCCGTCGCTGGTATTGGTATCGCCCTGGAACGTGTGGTGGAGCCGCCTGATTCGTTCGATCGTGCGCCCAACCAGGTCGGGGGTCGCCGAGAGTCGATGCTTCCGCATCCGATCCCAGCCCTCGTATCTGGGAAGACGGGCCCCCGGCGTCGTCACCAGCCTCCAGAAAAGGTGGTCGAGGGTGGCGGCCGGATTGGAGGTCAGGCCCGTATGCCCCTCCGACCGACCGATGATGGTGCTGCTGGGCGAAGACAGCCAGTGATATCGCTCGGCCTTGCTCAACCGGGCGATCGGTCCGGCCCCGGCCTCCCCGGCCGCCACTCGCACGATGGCCGCGAGATGGGCTTCCACCTCCTCGATGTCGCAGGTTGGTGCAAGGGCCGCAACCCGCCCAAGGTCCGCTTCGGTCCGAGCCCCAAGGAACCGGCGCTCGGGGCAATAGAGCACGACGCCGACGTTGACGAACTCCGACCGTTCCACGCGCGGAACGGCCCGCAGGACGGTGTAGACGAACGGGCTACGAGCCGGCTCGGACACGTTCGGCCTCCTCGGCGAGGCGTCGATGCGCCCCCAGTCGACGGGTCAGGTAGTCCACATAGGCGGCCCGGTGGGCGGCTGCGTCGGGCAGTCCGTCCGATGGTGCCAACCAGTCGTCAGGCACGGCTTCGACGATCGATCCGAACAGCTCCGGTGTCAGCCTGGGTGCAAGCCGCTCGTCCGCCTCGACGATGGAGCTCGCAAGGGGCAGGAGGACGTGGCTCTTGATCGCGGCCACCGGTCTTCGGGCGTGGGCCGCGGCATGCTTCCAGCTGTGATGGATGTACAGCGCGGAGCCGTGGTCGATCAGCCACAGCCGCCTGTGCCAGACCAGCAAGTTGGTGTTGCGGGCGTCTCGATCGACGTTGGTGACGAACGAGTCGAACCAAACCACGGCTGCGCAGAGATCGGGCGAGGGCGCGAAGCCGGCGGCCGGATCGAAGCCCAGCGCGCCGGGCAGGAAGTCCAGGCCTACGTTCACGCCGCTGCTGCGCTGGAGCAGTTCCCGGATCTCCGCGTCCGGCTCGGCGGCTGCCAGCCGGGGATCGAAGTCCACCAGTACGATCTCCGGAACGAGCAGCCCCAGCGCGCGGCCTATCTCACCCGCGATCAGCTCGGCGACGAGCGCCTTCTCGCCGTGCCCGGCGCCACGGAACTTGGCCACGTACAGGCCGTCGTCGTCGGCTTCGACCACCGCAGGCAGCGAGCCGCCCTCGCGCAGCGGTGTCACGTAGCGGGTTGCGGTGACGTGACGGATCACGGAGCAAGTATCCGTCCGGTCGACGCGCGCCGTACAGCTGCTATGGCACGCGCGTAGAGGCATTGGCGCCCGGCGAGTGGCGCCCGGCGAGTGGCGCCCGGCGAGTGGCGCGGGGCATCGGCGCCCTGCGGTTCCACCGCTACCTGACCGCCAGGCCCCAAACGACGGCCAGAGCCCCGGCCAGCCCCAGCACGGCTGCCTCCTGCAGCAGACGGCGGTTGTACAGGACCGGCTCAGGCGACTCGCGCACGACCGTCACCACGTAGACCACGAGTGTCAGCAGCGCCGGGCCGAAGAGGCGGGGGAGCGCCAGCAAGCGCAGCAAGGCACCGGCGATCCCCACCGGCACCGCGTACTGGCCGACGGCCAATAGGCGCACGATCCGGTCGAACCGCGAGGTGCACGCTATCGAGGCGATCCGGTAGCCCACGAGGCCGCCGACGACGACGTCGAGCGTCACCGTGGCGGCGAGCGCGCTCAGGCTCAGCGGTCCTCCCTCGCCGGCAAGCCCGCCTGGAACGATTCCCCCGATGGCCGCGAAGGCGACGAAGGCAAGGCCCAGGGAGGTCGCTCTCACGGCGACGGGCCGCGGGTGAGCCGGTAGCTCCGGGCCGGTCTCGATCGGTTCGGCGACGATCTGCGGCAGATCGAACTCAACCCTCCGAGTCGGCCGCAGGCGGAACGTCGGAGTCGCGGCCCAGCCCGGCCGCGGGGCTGCCGGACGCACGTCGGCACCGGCCGCGACCGGAACCGCCTCCAGGCGAACGATCCAGGTCACGGCTGCCCAGGCAGCCACGAAGATCACGCCCAGCCACGGCACCGGGTCCACGAGGCGGGCGATCCCCACGATCGAGAACGCGGCCAGAGCCGGGAGAACGAGCGGGATGAGCGGCATCCGCCACGGCCGCGCCTCCCCCAGGAGGTTGCCCATTCCGGCTGCCGCCGCGGTCGCGATCAGGGCCGTGGCGACGGCCGCAGGAGCGGGGTCGACGAAGTGCACGAGCACCCCGAGCGCGGCTACGATCAGTCCGAGCTCGCGGGCTCCGTTGCGCTGCTGCATTCGCGCATGGTACGCAACCGAGGCCAAAGTCGGAAACGCGAGCCGTCGCGGTCGCGTCGCGGCGGGCCGGCTCAGACGCGTCCGGGCTTGCCGGCCGCCCAGGCGATGAGCTCGGCTCGCGACCCGGTGTTCACGATCCGATCCGACTCGATCCAGGCCCGGCGGGCCATGGCCGTGCCCCAGCGGAGGTTGTCCAGCTCCTCGGTTCGGTGGGCATCCGAGTCGATCGCGAAGATGCAGCCGCACTCGGCCGCCCGGCGCGCCCGAACGTCCGAGAGATCAAGGCGCTCGTCAGAGCCGTTCAACTCCAGAGCCGTGCCGGTCCGAGCGGCCTCGGCGAAGACCGCATCCCAGTCCAGGTCCAGGTCGTCGCGGGTTCCGATGTACCGGCCCGCAGGATGCGCGATGACGTCCACGTGAGGGCTCCGTATCGCCGCCAGGGTGCGAGCGGTCAGTTGCTCGCGGCCCTGGCGCCGCGCGACGTGAACGGCGGCTACCACCAGGTCGTAGGTCGCCAGCAACTCGTCCGGGTAGTCCAGTGTGGCGTCCGCCCGAACCTCCAGCTCGCAGCCGTGCAGCAGCCGGAACCCCTCGGGCGCCGTCTCCGGCGGTGCGGTGCCCGACCGCTCCTCACGAGCGAAACGCTCGTTGAGCGCCGCCACTATCTGCCGCTGGACGCCGACACGCTCGAGGTCGAGACCGCGGGCTATGGCCAAGCTGACGGTGTGGTCGGTCAGAACCAGGTACGCATACCCGCGCCGCCGGGCCGACTCGGCCATCTGCTCGATCGTGTGCACCCCGTCCGACCAATCGGAGTGGCTGTGGCAGTCGCCGCGCAAATCGGTCCGTCGCACCAGCGTCGGCAGCCGTCCCGCCATGGCCGCCTCGATCTCGCCCCGATCCTCGCGCAGCTCGGGCTCGATGAAGGGCAGGCCCAGGAAGCCGTACGCCTCCGCTTCACTCGGAAAGGTGCGCAGGTCGGCCGTATCTCCGGCGAGGGGCTCGCCATCCTCGTCCAACCGTACGTATCCCTTCTCCGAGAGGCTCCAGCCACGGTCGCGCGCCAGCCCGCGGAGCCGGACGTTGTGCTCCTTCGACCCGGTGAAGTGAATCAGGTACGTGCCGGCCTCGCCGGGCGGCATGATCATCAGGTCCACCTGGGGACCGCGAAGCATCCGAACGGCGGCCTTGTGCGGCCCTTTCGCGATCACCGACTCGACCGCCGGCAGCCCCACGAACCGGTCGACCAGTTCGAGCGGTCGGTCCGTCTCGGCCAGCAGATCCAGGTCGCCGACCGTCTCGCGGCTCCGGCGGAACGACCCAGCCGGCCCGATGAAGCGCAACCCAGGCACGTCCGCAAGCTCGGCCAGCAGAGCCCCCACGATCGCCTCGGCCTGACCGAGGCGCATCCGGTCCTGGCGATTCTCGAGGGCTGCGATCCCGGCCAGGACCTGCTGCTCGGTCCTCTCGGACATGCCCTCGAGACCACGCAGCGTCCCGGCCTCCGCCGCCCGCCGCAGATCCTCCAGGGTTTCGACGCCCAGCTCCTCGTGCAGCTGCTTGACGGTCCGCGGTCCGACGCCGGGGATCTCCAGCAACGCCACCAGGGTCGGTGGGACCTCCTGTCGCAGATGCTCGAGGAAGGCCAGGCGACCGGTCCGGGCCAGCTCATCGATCTTCCGGGCCAATGCCTCGCCCACGCCGGGAATGCGCGGCGGGTTGCCCTCGCGGTAGGCACGCGCGACCTCCACGGGCGAATGGGCGATCGCGTCGGCGGCCTTGTGGTATGCGACGGTCTTGTAGACGATCTCGCCTTTGATCTCGAGCATGTCGCCGATTTCGTGGAAGATGCGCGCCAGCTCGCCGTTGGAGAGCGGCGCAGGAGCGGTTCCGGGCTCGTCCATGGCCCGAATGGTAGCCGGGGCTGTGCCGAGCCAGGCGAGACCGTGCCTGCGTTCCGGGCATCCGAACCTACGGCTACTGGTCCACGTCCGAGTGCCAGGCTTCCACGACGCGGTCGCGGCCCGTGCGCTTGGCAGCGTAGAGGGCCCGGTCGGCCCGCTCCACGATGCCGTCTATCTCCTCGCCTTCAGTCGAGCCCGACGCCACGCCGACCGACACGGTGATTCGGTCGGTCACGCCGGCCTCGCCCAAGTCCAGCTCGCGAACGCTCTGCCTGATCCGCTCCCCGATCTCGAGGGCGACGCCGTCGGAGGGATTCCGGAGCAGGACCACGAACTCCTCGCCACCGAAACGGACCGGCACGTCCTCTTCGCGAACCGAGAGCTGGATGGCGTTAGCGATGGCCCGCAGCGCCACGTCCCCGACCTGGTGCCCGTACATGTCGTTCAGACGCTTGAAATGGTCCACGTCCACGGCCAGGATCGCGACTCTGTCCGTAGAGCGCCGGCGGCTGACCAGGAGCTTGCAGTACTCGTCGAAGTAGCGGCGGTTCGGGAGCTGGGTGAGTTGGTCCGTCCTCGCCTCCGACTCGGCGGCCTGATGCGAGTAGACACGAGCGAGAGCCGCCGAAGTCTCGAAGGCAGCGCTCCTGAGCAACCTGACCGCCGGCTCCGGCCATACCTCGCCGGTTCGGCGCGACAGTACGATCGCCCCCGCGATGGACTGGCCCGCCTGGAGCGGAGCCGCAAGGGTGTTGCGCAGACCGTATGCGTCACGCAGCCGGTAGGCGATCCGATCGGTCACTTCGCGCGCCAGTGCCTCGTCTTCGATGGATCCGGGAATACGCCCCCGCGACCGGACGTTGTGGCGCAAGCCGTCGGTGTCGCCTACACCCGCCCCCGGGGATCGAGGGTCGTGGTCATCCCTCCACACGGACTGCGGCTCGCCTGCAACGAGCCGAAGTGGCGTGCTGCTCGAGGGCTGGCGCGGAAGCTCGCGCAGTCGCCATGTCGCGACCGGCTCAATTTGGCGCAGGGGCATGACCGTGTTCGACGTGGGAGCGCCCGGCAGCATCGAAACGAAGGTCACGTCAAGGACGGCGCTGCCGGGGCGAAGCCTGACCACAGCGACATGATCAGCACCCGTAGCGGCGCCGAGCTCGTGGACGATCGCCTCCACCACGGCGTCGGGCGAGACCGAGCGGGACAGCGCCCGGACGATCCGGCTGAAGCTCTCCGCCTCGGAATGGCGTCGCTCGACCTCCATGCCGGAAGCTCGAGCGTTCGACACCGCCGAGATGACGAGCGCCGAGATGGTCATGGCCAGGAGGAAATCCACGGCATCGCTTTGGCCGGCGACGAACTCGATGGCCGCCCGCCCGAGGAGCATGACGACGGCGAGACCAAGCAGGATCCAGGTCAGAAGGATGCGCGCCGACACACCTGCCGGTTGTCTGCCGGCTGATGCCGGCGGAAGGGGCTGGTTCATTCTGGCAGGATGCCCCAGGCGAACAGGTTGTCTCGGTCGTCGAGCAGATGCATGCTGGTCAGTGGAAACAGTACTCCAGGATCGGAGCTTCCCCGGCACCGATGCCCCGGCGCCGTTGACCCGTCGGCTGGGCTCGGGCTAAACTCCGAACTGTCCGAGGGTCAGTGTTCCCGCGCCCTTATGGATCGTCAAGTCCCGCTTTCGGAGGATCTCTCCCTCAGTGGAGCCCGGACCCAGTACCTTCGGCGCACATTGCGCCGCCATCCTCTCCAGGGTCCTCTTCGCCCTCTAGCGGTCGCGCCATCAGGCGCGCGCCACCGACGGGGCGGGCTGGACCCTCCGTCCTCAGACGCGCCGTCGAGGTGGCACATGCTCTACCTGAGCCAGGCGATCGGTCGGCCCGTGCGCGACGAAGCCGGCGAGCCAATCGGAGCCGTTGCCGACCTGATCGTCGCCATCGGCGACCGCTACCCGCCCGTGACCGGCATCGTGGTCAAGACCAACGGCCGCGAGATCTTCCTCCAGTGGAGTTCGGTGGCATCTCTGGACTCCAGCGGTGCCACCCTTGGCACGACGGCAATCGATATCAGCAAGTTCCACCAGCGACCCAACGAGATACGTCTCAAGCGGGATCTGATGGATCGCCAGATCGTGGACATCGACGGTCGCAAAGTCGTCCGAGTCAACGACCTTCGGCTGGACGAAGTCGAGGGCGCCCTGCATCTGGTTGCGGTGGACGTCGGAGCGTCCGGCCTGCTCCGCCGGCTGGGCCTCGAGGGGCCGTGGCGGACGATCGCGCGAGGCCTGCACCGCGAGATCCCCGAGCGTTACATCGACTGGGAGGACGTGGATCCGGTCGAGCGCACCATCGCCAGCGTCAAGCTCAGGGTTCCCCACAAGGGACTGGCCGAGCTCCATCCGGCCGACCTGGCCACGATCATCGATCAGCTGAGCCGCAGCGATCGCGTCGGTGTCATCTCCTCACTCGACGACGAGGTCGCGGCCGACGCCATCGGCGAAATGGAGCCCGAGACGCAGGCCGACATCCTCGAAGACCTCGAGCCGGCCCGGGCCGCCGACATCCTGGAGGAGATGGATCCCGACGAGGCCGCCGACCTGGTGGCGGACCTTTCCGATGAGTCCCGCGAGGAGATCCTGGGCCTGATGGAGAAGGACGAGGCCGAGGAAGTCCAGGAGCTGATGACCTACGCCGAAGACACCGCCGGCGGGATCATGACCACCGAGTACGTGGCCGTCCCAGCCAACCTGACCGCTGCCGAGACGATCGACCGGCTGCGCGAGCTCGAACCCACTGCCGAGACGATCTACTACGTCTACGTGACCGACGATGCCAACCGGCTGGTGGGCGTGCTGTCGCTGCGCGACCTGATCGTGGCCAAACCGGACACATGCATCTCCACGTTCATGTACGACGAACCGGTGGTCGTGCGGACCGACGCCAGTCAGGAGGACGTGACCGAGGTGGTGGCCCGCTACAACTTGCTGGCAGTGCCTGTCGTTGACGCCGAAGGGCGCCTCGAAGGCATCGTCACCGTCGATGACGCGATCGATACCCTGCTGCCACAGCCCTCCTGGCGGAGACTGCCTCGCATCTTCGGTCGCC
This sequence comes from Candidatus Limnocylindrales bacterium, assembly GCA_049520815.1. Lineage (GTDB taxonomy): Bacteria > Chloroflexota > Limnocylindria > Limnocylindrales > CSP1-4 > Fen-1039. The sequence continues at coordinate 2,127 of JBEKPL010000013.1, read as the reverse complement.
CCGGGGCTCCGGAGCGGTGAAGTCTCCGGCCCTCGCCCTGACCCCGCGCGCCGTCAACCGGGTCCGGTTCGCGGCGATCCTGGGAGTTCTCGGTCCCGGTCTGGTGAGCGGCTTCGCCGACAACGACGCCGGCGGCATCTCGACCTACTCGGTCGCGGGCGTTCGCTTCGGCTACGACCTCTTGTGGGTCCTTCTCGCCAGCCAGATCGTCCTCTTCTTCACACAGGAAGTGGGCGCCCGGCTGGGGCTGGCCACTGGGCAGGGTCTGGCCGGGCTCGTCCGCGAGAGGTACGGCGTCAGGTGGGCCGCTTTCATGATCGGCGCGATGCTGATCGCCAACACGGGCTCGATCGTGGCCGAGTTTGCCGGCTGCGGCGCAGCCCTGCAGCTGTTCGGCGTGCCCACCTGGATCAGCGCTCTGCTCGCGGCAACAGTGGTGGTCCTGCTCCTCACCAGGGGCAGCTATGGCAAGGTCCAGTATCTCTTCGTGGCGGTTGGATTGGGCGTATCGCTGGCCTACTTCATCTCGGCGGTCCTGGCTCGCCCGGATTGGGGCCTGGCTGCCAACTCGCTGGTCATACCGCGCCTGGCATCGTCGCCCCTGTACTGGTTGACGGTCGTGGCGACGGTTGGCACCACCATCACGCCCTGGGGCCAGGCTTTCATCCAGTCCTACGTCGCCGACAAGCGGCTCGGTCCGGAGGACCTCGTCGGGGAGCGGCTGGATGTGTTGTTGGGCGCCTTCCTCACGAACCTGATCGGCGCGTTCATCGTCATCGCCTGCGCGGCAGCGGTGTATTCGGCGGGAAAGCAAATAGACACCAGCTCTCCGGATGCGGTCCAGCAGATTGCCCTTGCCCTCAAGCCGCTCGCCGGCGACGGCGCCTACATCCTGTTTGCCGTCGGCCTGCTCGCTGCCTCGTTCCTCGGTCTCGGCGTCGTGCCGCTGACAAGCGCCTACGCGGCCTGCGAAGCCTTCGGTTGGGAAACCGGCGTGGACTGGCGGCTGCGCGAAGCGCCCGCGTTCTACGGCCTGATGATCTTCTTCATCGCGTTCGCAGCCCTCTTCATCCTCATCGTGCCGGCTCGGATGCTCATCCAGGTCATGTTCACGGCCCAGGTCGTGAACTGCCTGCTGTTGCCGTTCGTGCTGGTCTTCGTGATGCGCCTGTCGGCTGACAAGGAGCTGATGGGACCGCTTGTCAGCGGGCGCTTCCTGCTGGCCGTGGGCTGGCTCGGAACGGGGCTGCTCATCGCGCTATCGCTGACGCTCGTCCTCACCTCATTCGCAGGAACGTAGGTCACGTCCTCCGCCGGCCGAGCAAGCCGACCCACACCGGCGGCTGCATTGACCGCGGGGCCTCAGGCGTTCGGGCGAACCGTCGGCTCGGCGCCGCCCTCGCGGGGCAGGCCTCGATCCAGCAGGCCGCGGATGAATCCCAGGCCATACGCGGCGTGGATGACGGGGAAGACGAGCGCCGTCCGCCACGCGCTGGCGCCGTGCTCGGCGGCCATCTTGCGACCCTCGTATGCCGCGATCGCGCAGTACGCCAGAACCGCACCGAGGGTGGGAATGATCAGGGGATGCCAGATGAGCGAGGCCAACGGCCCGATGACCGCTCCGGCAACAGCGAGCGAAGGGATGGTGTGGTGGACCCTCAGGTAGTTGGGCAAGCCCAGCCTTGCCACCGCCACCTTCCAGCGGCCATAGCGGAAGTGCTGGCGATAGAGCCCATCCAGCGTCTCGCGCGGTCGATACGCCACCTCGACGCCGGGGTCGTACCAGACAAGGCCACCTGCGGCGCGAACGCGGGCATTGAACTCATCGTCCTCATTGCAGGCCAGGGCCGTATTGAAGCCGCCCAGTCTCTCGAACATGAGTCTCGCTATGAAGCCGGGAAAGGCCGAGTCCGCAGGACCCACTACTGCGCCGTGGTGCTGGATGCTGCGGCCCACACCGAACGGACAGGACGTGGCTGCGGCGATGGCCCGGCCCCAGGGCGATCGAGCCACCTTCCGCACTCTCGCGCCCACGTTGGCCGCCCCGGTGACGTGGGCGGTGGCCTCCACCCTATCGAGGTACTCGTCGGGCAGCCAGCTGTGCGCGCTGACGATGGCCAGACGCTC
>JBEKPL010000012.1:0-47197 GCA_049520815.1 Candidatus Limnocylindrales bacterium | reverse complement strand
TCAGGACGTGGTGCGGCGCCTCGAGCGCCTCATCCGCCTGCGAAACGGGCACCCCGCTCTAGACGGAGAGTTCCGAGTCCTCGACTCGGCAGACAGCAGGCTGCGCCTAGCCTGGTCGAAGGGGAGGGAGGATTGCGTGCTCGACGTCGACTTCGTCTCGATGCAGTCCAGCGTGGAGTGCCTTGACGCCCAGGGACATCTCGGGCGCGTCGATCTGTAGGCCCGGCGTTGTGGGGAAGGGTGGCCGGCAGACGACGAACCGGCCCGCCGCGACGATCCGATGTGCGTTGACGATCTCGACCGGACGTTGAGGTTAGGGACCTACCCAATGGATCGCCGGCTTCGAGAGGAACTCCTCTATGGCGATCCCGCCGCTCCCGACCAGGAGAATCCGGCCGGGCCTGAATGAAGCGGCGAATGCCTCCATGCCCGGAAGCGCCTCGGCAGCACGTCCGCTCTTGACTTCGATCGCCGCCGTCAATCGACCCGAGCTGGTCACGAAATCGACCTCTCGGTTGCGCTCGCGCCAGTAGTACAGCTCGAAGTCGCGGGCAGCTGCGGCGTTGGCGAGGTGGGCACCCACGGCAGACTCGACCAGCCGGCCCCAGAAAGTCCGGTCGGCTCGCGCTTCCTCGAACCCAAGCCCGCTGGTCGCGCCGATCAGCGCCGTGTTGAGCACCTGGAGCTTGGGGCTGGATCCTCGCTGCCTCGCGGCCTGGCCGGCGAACTTGGGCAGTCCGGCGATCAGGCCGGCACTGGCCAGGAGGTCCAGGTAGTGCGCCAGGGTCGTGGCGTTGCCGGCATCCTGGAGCTGGCCGAGCATCTTCGTGTACGACAGCACCTGCCCCGAATAGCGGCAGCCAAGCTCGAAGAGCCGCCTCAGTAGCGCCGGCTTGTCTACCCGCGTCAGCAGGAGCACGTCCCTCGAGATCGTGGTCTCGATGAGCGCGTCCAGGATGTAGCGCCTCCAACGTTGGGGATCGGTGGCCAGCGGCGCTCCGCCCGGATAGCCGCCGAAATAGAGGTACTGATCCAGCGAAAAGCCGAACGCAGCAGCCATCTCATCGAACGACCAATGCGATAGGCGCAGGACTTCGAACCGACCGGTCAAGCTCTCGGAAAGGCCCCTCTGGACGAGCAGCGGCGCCGAACCCAGGAGCACGACCTGAAGCTGGCGCCGAAGCTGTGTGTCCTCGTCCCAGAGTCGCTTGACCGTCTCCGACCAGCCGGGGATCTTCTGGATCTCATCGAGCGCAAGGACGGCGGGGCCGCCGCGAGCCTCCAGGCGAGCTGTATCCCACTGCTGGGCGATCCACTCAGGACCCCGCAGCGTCGGCTCGTCCGCGCTCGCGTAGCGCACGGGGATGTCCAGCCTCTCGCTCACCTGGCCGACAAGGGTCGTCTTGCCGACCTGCCGCGGCCCGGCCAGGACCTGGATGAAGCGCCGAGACCCGCGCAATCGAGCTTCCAACTCGGCACCCGCGCGACGCTCGAACTTGGGCCCTGACGAATTACTCAACATCGTGAGTAATCTTACTCACGGCGAGCAGAGGGCGTCTTGCGAGCGGGGCACGACAGGAGGACTCGCAGACGGTGGTGGAGATGAGGGGACTCGAACCCCTGACCCCCGCGATGCGAACGCGGTGCTCTCCCAGCTGAGCTACATCCCCACGCGAGCGAGCCGCAGTCTAGCACAGGCCCCGCCGGGCGAACCGCGATCTCCATGGGCGCCCGAGCCCACTCAACAGGCAGTACGTCCGAGTCTGTCCGGACGCATCCGTTCCGTCGGGCGCACCAAACCAGTCTGAATGAGTACTGAGCGACTCACTGTTCTACTGTCGAAGGGTTCTGCGAGCTACCCGTCCGGGCAGCCGGAGCGAGTCATCTGGAGGTTGGGGACATGACCCGATCGGCTCTCGGGAAGTCATGGCGCGTCATTGGGTTGGCTGCCGCACTGGCCGTCTTCCTCGCCGCATGCAGCTCCTCTGCTGCGACACCTGCGCCCGCGACCGGCGCCCTGCCCACCGCGCCGGCTTCGGCCCCGGCGGCTTCGGCCCCGGCGGCTTCGGCCGCGGCTTCGACCGCGGCGGCTTCCGTGGCCGCCTCACAACCTGCGGGGCAGCGAACCGCAGATCCCGTCCTGGCGAACGTCCTGGCGCAGCTCAACGGCCTGACGAGCTACAAGTTCAAGCTCACCGTCAAGGGCGGCAGCTATGCGACATCGGTCGGGACCGGCGGGGTTGCCGGGACCGTGGTCAACAAGCCGACCTTCGCCGTTCAGTTCACCTACGCCGATCTCGAGATCATCGAGATCTCCGGCAAGAGCTGGACCAAGAACGGGACCTCCTGGGACCTGAGCAAGTATCCGGATCTGCCGACGACCTACGACAGCTACGGGCCGGCGGTCCAGCTTGCCCACTACTTCGACGCCTCGGTCGCGTCCTACTACACCCCTGCCGGTGACGAGACGGTGAACGGTGTCCTGGCGACCCGCTACACGGCCGCTCCGCAGATCCTCAACTTCATGGTGAGCAACTGGGGCGTGACGGCGGCGAACGGAAAGCCGGACGGTCTCGTGCAGGCGGGCGACATCTGGATCGCGAAAGACGGCGGCTACCCGGTCCGCTGGAAGGTCACGGCCACGGGTGGCGTGGCGGGTCCGGGGTCAGGCGGCTCCGCCGACTTCGAGTACCTGCTCGACATCACCAAGGCCAACGACGCGGCGAACGTCATCCACGTTCCGGCCTCCTAGCCGGATCCTCAGGCGGCGGCATCGGCGCCGCCTCGCTCAGTGGCCGGCGCCCTGCCGCCGCCACGGCCCCGCCAGCTCGGTGGTCGAACGCGGCCGAGGGCGCGGCAGATATGTGGCGCCGTCCGGAGCGCGGCGAAGTGGCGTGGCGAAGGGGGCCGTCGCCTGGAGCGGACAACTTGGCCAGATTCAAACCGGGGTAGCACGAGGCCGACTCGGACGCGGCGGGCCAGGGTCGATTCGGTCCCTGACTGAGCCCCAGGCATCAGATCGAGCGTGAATACGGACTCGAGCGAGAGAGGCGGCCCCGGGCGTGGCATCCGGCCGACCTCGGAGTTGGCCCAGTGCTACCCGGGTTAGCAGATGGCTAGATTGCGGTCGAGATCGCGACAGTTCCGCGAGCAGCGCCGCCTCGCTGCGCGGTCCGGCGCGACGGACGGACGAGCGGTGGCGCCGGGCCGCTCAAGGGCGGCGTCGGCCCTGCCTCGCTCAGTGGCAGCGGAAGGTGCCGCTCGCTGGGCCGAGGCCGTTGACGTCCACGCCGGAGAACGAGCCGGTCTCGTCGGGGGCGATGGAGACGACTGCCCCGGGCCCGAGGACGAAGGGTTGGCCATTCACGTTGCCAGTGACAATGGGTACGGCGGGTCCCGTGTCCGGGGGGCCCGAAGGCGGTGCCGCGGACGGTGTCGGGCCGCCGGGCCGATAGACGGTCAGCATCAGGAAGCCGCCCGTGCCGCCGGTGATGCCCTGCCAATCTCCGAATCGGACGTCGATCCCCGCCGATCCGTCGTCGAAGCAGCCGCCACCGGAGATCGTCTGGGTCGCACCGCCGAAGGTGACCGTGGCCGAGCCGCTGCCGCACCACTTGTCGCAGCCGTTGGCGCCGTCGGAGCCACCGGGCTCGGACGCGCCCGGGCCGCAGCCCTCGACGGCGACCGCGGCAACCAGGAGCAGCGCGAGCGGAAGATGGCTCAGCCGGGTCCTTCGTGTCATCGATGTCCTCCGCGATACGCCGTACTCCCGAACGGGCGCGGTGCGAATACTAGGCTCAGTCGAGTCGGGCCGGCGAAGGGACGAGCGCCCGGCCCGGGGAGTGGCGCAAGGGAGCGGCGCCACTAGCCTGGCAGTCCGCATCGGTCGCCCGTGGCGCATACACTCAGGGCCATGCTCCGACGCGACTCATACGTGATGCTGGCGGTCCTCGGGGTCGGCGTCTTCCTGGCCGGCCTCGAACTCATGGTCACGGCCGTTGCCCTGCCTCAGATCCTGATGACGCTGGCCGACTGGACGGATCTGCGGAAGGCCTCCTGGATCATCAGCGGCTATCTACTGGTCTACGTGATCACGATGCCGCTGGCCGGCCGACTGACCGACCTGTGGGGAGCGCGCCGGCTGTTCCTGGTCGCGCTTGCGGTGTTCACCCTCGGGTCGCTGCTGGCGGGACTGGCCCAGAGTCTGGACCAGCTCATCGCCGCTCGGCTCGTCCAGGCGCTCGGGGGCGGCGCGATCATCCCCGTCGCCACCGCCGCGGCCTCGCACATGTTCGAGGGAGCGGCCCGGCCCCGTGCCCTGGGTATCATCGGCGCGCTCACGTTCCTGGGCATGGCGGCCGGACCGTTCGTCGGCGCCGCCGTCCTCGAAACAGTCCACCCGGAGACCGCCCTGGCGAACCTGGGCATCTCCGGCGGCCCGCTCGTAACGACGGTGGCGCCCGCCTGGCGATGGGTCTTCTACTTCAACGTCCCGTTCGGGTTGTGCGCCCTGGCGATCGCATGGGCCGCCAGCGCCGGGTGGGACACGCCCCACGTACCTGCCCGTGTCGATCTGGTCGGGGCCGTGCTCTTCTCCCTCGGCGTCAGTGGGATCCTGGCCGGTACGACGCTGGTCGGGGAAAGCGATCGGGTCTTCGGGGTACCGACCGAAGCCGCGGTTGGCGGCCTCATCGGGGCCGGCGCGGCCTGCGGCCTGCTGGCGATCTGGCACGGCCTGCGCACACCCAACCCTTTCCTGAACCCGCGGCTCTTCGCCGACCGGGTCTTCAGCTCCGCGGCCCTCATCTCCCTTCTCACGGGCTACGGGATGGCCACGGCCATCGTTGGCGGGGCGGTCTTCGTCGATCGCGTCCTCTATGGCGGCCCCGAAGAGCAGCGTGTCGTCCTCGGGGCGCTGGCCGGGGCGATGGCGTTTGGAGCCCTTGCCTCCGGCTTCCTGACGCGGCTGATCTCCCTCCGAATCCTGACCCTGGTGGGGCTGGCGGTGAGCGCCGGCGGACTGGCGTGGATGTCGATGTGGACCCCGGACGCTCCGACGAACGCCTTCGCCGTCTCGGCGGCAGTCTTTGGGGTCGGCTTCGGGCTGACGGTCACCCCACGTTCGACGGCGGCGGTGGAGGCAGCCGGCAGGGCGGCCTTCGGCGCCGCCTCCGCGACCGTCACGGTGGCGCGCATGATCGGCATGGCTATCGGCATGGCCGCCCTCACGGCCTATGGCTCGACCACGATCACGCGGCTCTCACACGAGATCTACGGCTCGGGCGACAGCTACAAGCAGTACATCCCCGAGTACCTGCGCGACCGGTCGATCAGCGACGGGCTCGTGGCCCAGGCACTCGAGCAGTGGGCCGCCAGCAAGGCGGCCTCGATCATGATCGGCATCTTCCTGGTCGCGGCTGTCGTAACCTTGATCGCGGTCGTGCCGGCGCTCGCGTTGAGGGTGCCAGGAAGAACCCGATCCGCGGACGAGACGGGCGCAACGGAGGAGACGGAGTATGGCGAAATCGCCTTCTGAGGAGCCGCGGGCGGGCTCGCTGTCGGCGCCTGCCACGCCGGCCACGCCTCAGGTCGCGCCGGCTGCCTCCGCTGTCGCGCCGGCTGCCTCCCCTGCCCCGCCTGCCCCGCCTGCCCCGCCTGCCTCCGGCATCGTCAGGCTCGCCGTCTGCGAGCGCGGCGCCTGCCGGGAGTGGGAGGGTGCCGAGGCAATGGCCGAGCTGGAGCATGCGGTCGGGCGCCGGGGAGCGCACATCTGGGTCGACTTGCGCTCGCCCTCGGCCGACCAGATAGCCGCCGTCTCCAAAGCTTTGCGCCTCCATCCGCTTCTGGCCGAGGACCTGACCGAACGCGACCAGCGGGCCAAGCTCGAACAGGTGGGCGACATGCTCCACCTGGTCCTCTTCTCGCTCGGCTACGACGACGGCAGCATCTACGAGCGGGAGATCGAGTTCGTGCTGGGCGGAACCTTCCTGCTCTCCAACCACAGCACCTGGTGGGAACCGCGCTCGACTCGACATCTGCGTACGGGTGTGGCGGATCCGCTGGGCCGCGGGCTGGACTACCTCCTGTGGGCCCTCGCCGACGACATCATCGATAGCTACTTCCCGATCCTGGACCTGCTCGGGGACGAGATCGACGATCTCGAGGACCGCGTCGTCAACGGGGCCGATCGAGCTCTCCTCGAGCGGTTGTTCGAGCTCAAGCGCGAACTCATCCTGATCCGGCGCGTCACGGCACCCGAGCGAGAGATGTTCAACATCCTCTCGAGTCGCGAGGAGAACGCGATCTCAGTCGAACACCGGCTCTACTTCCGCGACGCCTACGATCATCTGATCCGGCTGACGGATGAGCTGGACACCTACCGCGAGCTGGCCTCGGCGACCCTGGAAACGTACCTCTCCACCGTCAACAACAACCTCTCCCTGATCATGAAGCGGCTCACCGGGGTGACGGTGGTCGTGGCCGGGATCGGGGCCATAGGCGGGATCTTCGGCATGAGCGAGGCGCAGAACGCCTTCCGCAATGGCGAAGGCCCGGGGTTCTGGATTGTCACGTTCGGGAGCCTGGTCCTGGCGGGCTTCGCCGCAGCCGTGCTGCACAAGATCGACTGGATCTGACCGCCGTGGCGCCCGCACTCTCCCTGCAAGTCCGGGACGCGGCGCCGGACGACGCGCCGGCGATCGCCAGGATCTACAACCAGGGCATCGAAGACCGGACGGCCACCCTGGAGACGGAGCTTCGCTCGCCCGAGGAACGCGTCGCGTGGCTGGCGTCCCATGACTCCCGTCATCCGGTGCTTCTCGCCGTAGACCCCGGCGGGGTCGCGCTCGGCTGGGGATCGCTCAATCGCTTCAACCCCCGTGCCTCGTACGACCATGTGGTCGACCTCTCGGTGTTCGTGGCTCGAGAGGTGCGCGGCCGGGGGGTGGGCACTGCGCTGCTGGGCGCTCTCGAGGCGCGGGCTCGGGCCATCGGCTACCACAAGATGGTTCTGGCGGCATTCCCTACCAACACCCCGGGCATGCGTCTCTACGAGCGCCATGGCTTCGTGATCGTCGGCACCTACCACGAGCAGGGCATGCTCGACGGGCGCTGGGTCGATGTCGTGGTGATGGAGAAGCTTCTCGGCTAGGGCCGGCAGCCGCTGCGGTTGGCGGCCGAGCACCTGGGGGCACCGGGGCAAACCCTGCCCTTGCCGGCCGGGTGAGCATCGGCCGCTGTGGCGGCAACCTCCCCGATCGGCATCGCCACTACCTGGAGCTTGGTCGACGTCTCGTAAGGACCTTCCGACGCTTGGAGCCAGAGCTGGTCGGTCCTGGCGTCGCGCGCCCGGTCCAGCGCTGAGGGCGCGTTAGGCACGCCGCGGATGACCTGGGTGATCTCGTACACGTGGCGCTGGTTGTCGTCGGTGTAGAGCTCGGCCCACATCCCCAGCATGGCCCTGCCATCGTTGATCTTCGATTGGGTCAGGAGCGGCAGGAACATACCGGCTTGTGAGTGCGCATACAGGTAGGTCGCCTGGGGCAGGCCCGGAGCTTCGTGTGCGTGGTCCAAGGGGAGGACCTCGGCGACGTCGCAGAGAGGCCAGTCCTCGTTGGACGGAGAAAGGATGACGGGCAGGTCCATCCCCAGGGCCGGGATCACGAGACGCGTCGCGGGCGACGCACTGAGCGCGGCGCTGCCCGACGGTGCAGGCGACCCTGGCGGCGGCAGGCTGTACAGGTTCGACGACCCGGTTGCCGTAGCCGCCGTCGGGGTGGCCAGCGGCTCGGCAGCGACCGGCTGCAGATAGTAGAAGAGCCCTGCCACCACGAGGAATACGCCCGTACCGGCAAGGAGAGCGGGCACGAAGCCGAGGAGGCGTCCGGCCAGCCGGGCGATCGGCCTGACGATCGATCGGTAGTCGGCGGCCAAGAGCGAGCGAAGGCGTCGCATGGACCGGCATCCTAGCAGGCGATCGGGGGTTCCGCTCTCGCGTCAAGCCCCGAGGTCCGCTCGGTGAGAAGGTGCGGGATCGAACGCCGGAAGGGATGGACCCGACCCGCCTGACGGGAGCGCGTGGTAACCTCAGGGCATGTCAGGTCGCATCTATCTCGTTTTCGGGGCGCTCCTCGGAGTCGCATCTGCACTCGTCGTCGCCGTGGCAGTCGTCGTGGCGTGGCCGGGAACCGGCACGACCGTCCCCCCTCGGCCGACGGCAGTGATCCTGCCGACGGACACGCCAACGCCGATTCCAGTCTTGACGCCGACGCCGCTCAACACGCCCTCGCCTTCACACTCGATCGCCCCGTTCGGCGACCAGTAGTCAGGGCGCGGGGCGAGACAGAGGGGGTCCGTCTCGGGGATCGGTAGCGGCGCAGAGGGCGCGTGTTCTTGCCTTCTGCGCTCGACCCCTGGGTTACCCGCGGAAGACGCCGGCCGCGTTGCTGGCGGCCGTGAAGATCGCGGGGAACAGACCGAAGACCAGCGTGGCGACGCACGCGACCGCAAGGCCGGCCCGGAAGAGCAGACCGGGTGAGCTTGGCCGGACCTCCTCGGCCGGCTCGCGCATGTACATGTACACGACGACCCGCAGGTAGTAGAAGGCCGCGGCCGCGGCGTTGACCATCGCCAGAACCGCCAGGGCCGTGAGCCAGCCGCCGGCCTGGATGGCAGCCAGGATCACGTAGGCCTTGGCCCAGAAGCCCGCCAGCGGCGGGATTCCTGTGAGCGACAGCAGGAAGATGGTCATCAGCGCCCCGAGCCACGGGTCTCTGCGGCCAAGGCCGGCGAACGTGGCTATCTGGCTGGAGATGCCGGGCCGCCGCTGCAGGGCCGCGACGACGGCGAAGGCTCCCATGTTCATGAAGGTGTAGGCCGCGCCGTAGAACAGGATCGCCGCCAGGCCGCTGTGCTGGCCCCCGGCGTAGGCCGCCAGGCCGACCAGGATGTAGCCGGTATGGGCGATCGAGGAGTAGGCGAGCATCCTCTTGACGTTGTCCTGCGAGATCGCCACCAGGTTGCCGAGGGTCATCGTGACGGCGGCCAGGACGATCACGACCGGCAGCCAGTCGGCCCGCAGTGGCCCCAGCGCGCCCACGAAGAGGCGCAGGGCGATGGCAAAGGCGCCGACCTTCGGCCCCACCGAGAGGTACGCGGTCACCGGCGTAGGCGAGCCCTGGTATGCGTCGGGAGTCCAGTAGTGGAACGGAACGGCCGCCATCTTGAAGGCCACGCCTGCCGACATGAAGGCCAGGCCCATGGCCAGCCCGGGCTGGATCGAGCCTCCCGCCGCGACCTTCGCCAGCGCCGCCGCGACGCCGTCGACGCGCGTGGTTCCGGTGATGCCCCAGACATAGGCCAGGCCGAAGAGCAGGATCGCGCTCGAGAACGAGCCCAGCAGGAAGTACTTGATCGCGCCCTCGGTCGAATACGGGTCGCGCCGGGCGAAGCCGGCCAGCATGTAGCCCGGCAGGACCATCAGCTCGAGAGCGACGAAGAGCAGCACCAGGTCGGTGGAGCCGGCGATCAGCATCGCCCCGGTCACGGCGAAGATCAGGACCGCAGCGAATTCGGCGATCGGCAGGCCGCGCGGCTCGAGGTAGTCCACCGCGAAGAGGATCGTCAGCGCGGCGATGGCCACGAACAGAACATCGAGGAAGACGGTCAGGTCGTCGAGCGAGTAGGCGCCGCCGAAGGCGCTGCCCGTGTGGCCGGCCTGAAGCAGGATCACCGCGGCCACGACCCCCAGGCCGCCCAGCGCGGTGGCGATGACCGCGTGGCGCCGGTCCGGCAGCGCCAGATCCACGATCAGGATCGCCGCCGCCACCAACACGGCGGCGACGACTGGGGCGATCGTTCCGAGGTCCGACCAGCTCATCTCGCGTCTCCGCTCATCCGCCGACCGCCACTCCGGCGGCCGCCAGGAAGGTCTGGGCGGGGCCGCGGAGGAGATCGAGCACCAAGCTCGGGAAGAGCCCGAGCACGACGATCCCGACTGCCAGCGGCGCGAGCGTCGCCAGCTCGGTCCCACTCATGTCGGTCAGGTGGCCGCCCAGGCCTCGCAGGAAGTCGGACAGCCCGCCGAAGGCGACTCGCTGGAACATCCACAACAGGTATGTGGCCGCCAGGACCATGACGATGATGGAGACCAGAGCGATGACCGGCGCAACACTGAAGGACCCGACGAAGACGAGGAACTCACCCACGAAGCCGGAGAGTCCGGGCAGCCCGGCCGAGGCCAGGATGAAGAAGCCGAAGACGGTCGACCAGATCGGCATCGCCGCCGCCAGACCGCCCATCTTCGCGATCGTTCGGTCGTGGGTCCGTTCGTACACCACGCCGACGAGCAGGAAGAGCCCGCCCGTGATCAGGCCGTGGTTGATCATCTGCAGGACGGCGCCCTGGAGCGCGGTGGCGTTGAAGACGAAGATGCCCAGGGTCACGAAGCCCATGTGGCTGACCGAGCTGTATGCGACGAGGCGCTTGAGATCGGGCTGGACGATTGAGACGATCGCCCCGTAGACGATCGCCACCACGCTCAGGACGATGATCGGCCAGGCGAAGGTATGGGCGGCGAAGGGGTAGAGCGGGACCGCGAAACGAATCAGACCATATGCCCCGAGCTTGAGCAGTACGCCGGCCAGGATCACCGAGCCGGCCGTGGGCGCCTCGGTGTGGGCGTCGGGCAGCCAGGTGTGGAAGGGGAACATCGGGACTTTGATGGCAAAGGCCAGGAAGAGGGCAAGGAAGGCCAGGATCTGGAGGTCGTTGGCGAAGTGGCCGCCGGCAGCCCAACCCTGCAGCTGCCCGTAGTCGAAGGCGCCGGCCCACGAGCCGCCGTGACCGCCCTGGTAGGCGAAGGCCGTGGCCAGGATCGCAACCAGCATCAGCAGCGAGCCGACGAGCGTGTACAGCACGAATTTCATCGTGGCGTAGATGCGATTGGCGCCGCCCCAGATGCCGATGATCAGGTACATCGGGACCAGGACGATCTCCCAGAAGATGTAGAAGAGGAAGAGGTCCAGGGCGACGAAGACGCCGATCATGCCGACCTCGAGGACCAGGAAGGAGATCATGTAGCCCTTCACCCGATCCTTGATCGGACCGAAGCTGGCCAGGATGCTGATCCAGGTCAGGGTCGTCGTCAGCACCACCATCAGGACGCTTAGGCCGTCCACGCCGAGCTTGTACTGGATGCCGAAAGCGGGGATCCAGTCGACGGTCTCGTTGAACCGGAAGCCGGCGGGGCCGAAGGCGAAGGCGACGACCAGGACGAGTGAGAGTCCCCAGGCCACCAGCGCGAAGGCCAGTGCAGTACGGCGGATGGTCCCCTCGTAGCGCGACGGAATGGCCGCCAGGGCCAGCGCACCCAGCAGTGGAGTGAAGGTGATGAGGCTCAGGATCGGCAGGGTCATGGTCTCGTCCTCCTACCGAACCGCGATCAGGAAGTAGCCGATGGCCATCGCGATCAGCCCGATGGCGATGCCGAGGGCGTAATTCTGGACGTGCCCCGTCTGGACGCGGCGTAACTGCAGCCCGGCCAGGCTGGTGGCCGCGCCGATGCCATTGACCGTGCCGTCGACGACCACTCTGTCGAACCACCAGACGGCGCCGGCGAGGCGACCACCCAACACCACGAAGAGGAGGTGGTTGAGGTCGTCGAACCACCACTTGGCCGACGAGCCGCGGTACAGGAAGGCCAGGCCGCGGCGGGCGCTCACTTCGCGTACGCGATCGGGCCGGGGCTGCGCGCGCAATCCCAGGGCCGGCATCTCGACGCCGAAGAGCCGCCACGCGACGACGATCGCGGCTACCACCAGACCGGTGGTAACGATAGCCAGCGCGCCGTCGATACCGAAGAGGTCGTAGGCGGCCTCGGTCCGCCCTCCGGCGGCGATGGTCGCCTCGAACACGGGTGCCAGCCACTGGTGGAGCAGCCCCGACTCCGGCGGGTAGCCGATCAGCAGGCCCAGCAGGACCGCGGGGATGGCCAGCAGGATGAGCGGTCGCGTCATCGTCGATGGCGACTCGTGGATCTGGCGCTCAACCTCGGGATCGACGTTACTCGGGCCCCAGAAGGTCATGCCCATGAGGCGGAACATGTAGAAGGCGGTCATGCCCGCCACCACGAAGCCGATGGCCCAGACCCACAGGAAGCCGCTCTTGAAGGCCCCGCCCAGGATCTCGTCCTTGCTGAAGAACCCGGCCAGTGGCGGAACGCCGGCGATGGCCACGGAGCCGATCAGCATCGTCACGTAGGTGATCGGGATCTTCCGTGCCAGGCCGCCCATCTTGCGCATGTCCTGCTCGTCCCCGACGGCGTGGATGACCGAGCCTGAGCCCAGGAAGAGCAGGCCCTTGAAGAAGCCGTGGGTCATGAGGTGGAAGATCGCCGCCGTCCACGCCCCCACGCCAAGCGACGCGAACATGTAGCCGAGCTGGGAGAGCGTGGAGTAGGCCAGGACGCGCTTGATGTCGGTCTGTGTGAAGGCGATCGAGGCGGCCAGGATGGCGGTGAAGATGCCGATCGCGGCCACTACGACCATCACGCCGGGCGCAGCGCCGAAGATCGGGTTGCAGCGGGCGATGAGGTAGACGCCGGCGTTGACCATCGTGGCGGCATGGATGAGGGCGGAGACCGGCGTCGGGCCTTCCATGGCGTCCGGCAGCCAGACGTGGAGTGGGAACTGGGCGCTCTTGCCGACGGCTCCGCAGAAGAGGAGCAGGGCGACGACGGCGATCCAGGTTGACGAGAGCCCGCCGCCCTCGACCAGCTTGAAGACGGCCTGCAAGTTGAGCGTGCCCAGCTGCGTCCAGATGGCCATGATGCCGAGCGCGAAGCCCATGTCGCCGACGCGGTTGACCAGGAATGCCTTCTTGGCCGCCTCGGCCGCGGAGCGGCGCGGGTACCAGAAGCCGATGAGCAGGTAGCTGCACAGGCCCACCAGCTCCCAGCCGGCGAAGACGAGCAGGAAGTTGTCGGCCAGGACCAGCAGCAACATCGAGAACATGAACAGGTTCAGATACGAGAAGAAGCGCCACTTGCCGGGGTCGTGGGCCATGTAGTCGATCGAGTAGATGTGGACCAGCATGCCGATCGTCGTCACCACGATCAGCAGGCATCCCGTCAGCGCATCCACGTAGAAGCCCATGTCGGCCTTGAAGCCGAGGGCCGGGATCCAGCTCCAGAGCGTGACGCCGAAGCCGTCGCCGATGCCGAAGCCGTGCGTCAGGGCGCCGAAGGCAACGACCATCGCCACCAGCCATGAGGCCACGACCGCCCAGACGGCGATCTGGTGCGACTCCCGGCCCATTTGACGGCCGAGAAGCCCGGTGATCGCGAATCCGGCCAGCGGCAGGAGCGGAATGAGCGGGATGAGGAAGTTCATGACTTGGGTACTCCACCCCAAGCCGGTGGCTTGGCTCCACATAGCAAAGCGGCGCCGGCGAGCCCAGGCCTAGGCGGCAACGAGCACGCGAGCGAGCGCATCTGAGGCATGCGTAAGCGAGCGAGCGCAGGCGCCAACAACGGCCTCGACCGCCGGAGCTGCGACTCAAAGGCTCTCATTGGCTCATCGAGTCGTACTCGTCCACAAGGGGTGTCTTGCGGTTGCGGTAGATGGCGATGACGAGCGCCAGACCCACTGTCGCCTCGGCCGCGGCAACGGCGATGACCAGCAGGGCGATGACCGCAGCGTGCGTCTTGAGCGCAGGGACGAAGGCGCCGAAGGCGATCACGGTCAGGTTGACGGCGTTGAGCATCAGCTCGATCGCCATCAGCATGCTGATGGCGTTGCGGCGGGCCAAGAAGCCGAAGGTTCCGATTGCGAATAGCAGCCCGGAGAGGATCAGGTAGGAGTCGAGCGAGCCGCTCACCGGTCCCCTTCCTTTCGGGTTATCTCGCGGCGGGCCAGGTAGACCCCGCCGATGACGGCCGCCGTCAGCAGCACGCTCACGACTTCGAAGGGCAGCACGTAGTCGCGGAACAGCAAGTGGGCCACGTCGGTCGTGGAGGTCCACAGCCGCTGCCCGGCGGACGGCCAGGTCGTGGCCAGGACGGTGATGGCGATCACGACCGCGATCACGGCCGCGGCGACGGCCGCGGCCAGGGCCTGGGTCTGGAAGACCAGGCTCCTCGGGGCATTCTTGGTCTGAGTCAGCATGATCGCGAACAGGATGAGCACGCTGATGGCGCCGATGTAGACCAGCACCTGCGTAGCCGCCACCAGCGGGTTGCCCAGAAGGACGTAGATCCCCGCCAGCGAAGCGAACGAGACGGTCAGGGCCAGACCGCAGCGGATGATGTCGCGCATGGTCACGACCAAGAGCGCCGACACGAGAAGCGTGGCGGCCAGGGCGACGAAGAGCACGTCATCCCAGCGGATCCCGGTGAGCGGGATCGAGTCGCCTATCGGCATGCCTCGCTTCCCTCCTCTGCAAGTCCCGGCTTGCCGGGACTCCGGGCCGGCGAACCGGCCCCGAACGGCCTGACGGTCACGGTCTGCGGGCCCCCCTGCTATGGCCGTGGACGCCGGCAAGGGACGGCGGCAGCGCCGGGAGCGCTTCCGCCGGGTCCTGCCGTCGACCCTCGGCAAGGGCGTGTACGACCCAGTCCCGCTCGCGGCGAATGTAGGTCACCTCGGTTTCGCGATCGATTGCGGCGAGCCCGATCAGGTCTATCTCCGGATCGCCGCGGCCGGTGTGGGCGAGCTCGTTGTCCTGGCCGCCGCGCAGGGCGTCATACGGGCAGGCGTCGACGCAGATGCCACACAGGATGCAGCGGCTCTCGTCCACGTCGTACTTCTCCAGGACGCGCGGCTTGAGCATGAGCGCGCCCGTGGGGCACGTCTCCGCGCAGCGGCCGCAGGAGACGCACGGCGTGTCGTTGAGGCTCATGTCGAGCGGCGTCGTCACCAGCGTGTCGAAGCCGATGCGCATGAAGTCGTAGCAGGCCGCGCCGACGACATCCGCGCACACCGCGGCGCAGCGCCCGCAGTCGATGCAGCGGGACGGCTCGCGCAGGATGAAGGCGTGGCTGTCGTCGCGGATGTAGTCGTGATTGGCGCCGGTGAAGCGGTTCTCCGTGACGCTGCGGAAGCCCGCCCCTTGATCGTGGCGCGGCTCGAGAGTCTCGAGCGTGGTCCCGTATTCGATGCCAAGCCGTCGCAGGTCGCAGTTGCCGATGGCCTCGCAGGTGCACTGCAGGCAGCGCGTGGACTCGGCCATGACCTCAGCCGCGGTATAGGGGATCTCGTACTCGACGTAGCTCTTGACACGCTCCTCGGCCGGCAGGGACTTGAGGCGGTGGCGCGGCTCCTTGGGCTCGTCGGTGTAGGGCACGATGGAGAGGAACTGCGGCTCGACCTCCGCCAGGTTCTGGCGGGTCCGAAGCTCGGCCAGGTCGCCGCCCTTCAGGTAGGCGTCCACGGCGTAGGCGCAGCGGCGGCCCTCGGCGACGGCCTGGACCACCGTGCTGGAGCCGATGCGGACGTCGCCCGTTCCAAAGACGCCGGGCCGGCCGGTCTCGAAGGTGACCGCGTCCGCCTTGAGCCGGTACTTGACCGCGGCCACGCCCTCGTTGCCGGGGCCGATCCAGTCGAGCTCCGGGCCCTGGCCGATGGCCAGCAGAACCCGGTCGCACTCCACGACGAACTCCGTGCCGGGTGCCGGCTCTGGGCGGCGGCGGCCTGACGCATCCGGCGCGCCGGGGCGCATGCGGATGAACTCGACGCCGGTCACCTTGTTGTTCGCGTCGACCAGGACGCGAGTCGGGCCGGCCTGGAAGATGGCCTTGCCGCCCTCTTCGCGGGCCTCGTGGACCTCGCTCGCGGCCGGCATGTCCTTCATGTCGCGGCGGTAGACGAGGGTGACTTCCCTGGCCCCCTGCCGGAGCGATGTGCGCCAGCAGTCCATGGCCGTGAAGCCGCCACCAACCACCACCACCCGGCTCTTGCGGTGGCCCGGGTAGGGCAGGCCGAGAGTGGCGATCTTCAGGTACTCGAGTCCGTCGATCACGCCGTCGGCGGTCTCGTTGGGGATGTTGAGCTTGTTGGTGTCGTAGCAGCCGATCGCGACGACCGTGGCGTCGAAGCCCTGGTCGCGCAGGTCGTCCAGGCTGAAGTCGCGGCCCAGGGCCTTGTTGGCGACCAAGCGGGCGCCGAGACGCCACACGGCCTCGTATTCGGGCTCGAGGACCTCGGCCTTGGGCAGGCGGTACTCGGGGATGCCGTAGCGGAGCATGCCGCCGGGCAGCTCGTCGCGCTCGAAGACCGTCACGTCGTGGCCGGAGAGGAGCAGGTAGTAGGCCGCCGACATTCCCGCCGGACCGGAGCCGATGACAGCCACCCGCTTGCCGGTCTTGGGTTCCGTTTCGAAGGGCAGCGGCGGCTCGATGCCTTCGCGCTGCGCCTTCAGGACCATGTCGCCCGCGTAGCGGTGGCTGTCGCGGATGGCTATCGCCTCGTCCACCTCGTCGCGCCGGCAGTGCTCCTCGCACGGCGCAGGGCAGACGCGGCCCAGGATCGAGGGGAACGGGATGGTGCGCTTGAAGATGCGCGTCGATTCGCGGAACTGCCCCTCGGCGTTGGACTTCAAGAAGCCCGGGATGTCGATGTGGCTCGGGCACTTGTTCTGGCAGGGAGGCAGGCAGTAGGCGTTGTGGTCGCTGAAGATCAGCTCGAGGTTCGTCCGTCGCAGGCGGCGGAGCTTCTCGGTCTGGGTACGCACGACCATGCCCGGCTCGGCGGCCCGGGAGCACGAGATCGGCGGATGCTCCTCTCCCTCGACCTCCACGACGCACATCCGGCACGCCCCAAATCCGGGCAGCTTGGGCTCGTAGCAGAGCGTGGGAATCTCGATGCCGTTGGCGCGGCAGACCTCCAGGATCGTCTGGCCCTCCAGGCCCTCGACGATGCGGCCGTCGACCTCGAGGCGGAAGGCGAACGTGGAAAGCGGTCGCTGCGGATCCTGGGCCGTGATCAGGCGCTCGGCCGGCGAGTCCTCGATCGGGACGACGGTGTCGAACGGCGTCTTTGCGTCCGGCCTGCTGTCGGGCCGGCCCGCGCGGCGGTTCCAGACCTTCCTCTGGTTCGCGGGCGGTCGCAGCCGTCGCAGCGGAGCGATCGGACTCGGCAGATAGTTCTCGAGACCGGCCGACTCGGGCGCGATCGGGTTGACCGAGAGCGCGGTCGAGGCCGGCGCGGCCGAGGCCGCTGCGGTCGAGGCCGTCTCGGTCGAAGCCGGTGCCGCGGCCTTTGCCGACTTCCCCGACCGCGACGGCTTGGACGATCCGGTCGTGGCCGGTGAGCTTGGGCTGGGGCGGAGGGTCGGTTCTCTCATACGACGCCTCAGGAGACGGCCGCGGCCCGGGCTTCTGCCGTCGGCTGGCAGACCCCGGCGGGGCAGGTGTTGCGGAGGATGTGGGCGTCGAGTTCGTCGCGGAAGTACCGGACGACGCTCCGGAGGGCCAGGGTGGCGCGACGCTCGTGGTCGCAAAGGGCGCTTTCGACGATGTCGGATGAGAGGTCGGCCAGTCGCGTCAGCTCGTCACCGCGCGGCCGGCCCTCGCAGATACGGGCTCCGATCTCGGCCAGCCGGCGCAGTCCGATCCGGCACGGGATCGTCTTGCCGCAGGCCTCGTCGGCGCAGAAGCGGGTCAGGACCGCGGCCAGATCCACGACGCAGCTGTTCTGGTCAACGACCATGATCGAGCCGGAGCCGATGTACGCGCCCGCCTCCTCAAGGGAGTCCTGGTCGTAGGGGACGCTCACGCCGTCGGCGGGCAGGAGGCCGCCGGACGGGCCGCCTACCAGCAGCGCCTTCAGGCGACTCTGCGCCGGAACGCCACCGGCCACGTCCAGGATCTCGGCAATCGTGACGCCGAGCGGGACCTCGGCGATGCCGGGCGTGACCACGGCGCCGGAGATCTGGACCAGGATGGTGCCGCGGCTCGCCGTGGCGCCGATCTCGGCGAAGCGGGCGGCCCCGTTGGTCAGGATGGACTGCACGGCCGCGAAGGTCTGCGGGCCGTGGATCAGGGTCGGCTTGCCGAACAGGCCGCGGGTCGTGGTGTAGGGCGGTTGCTGCTCGGGCTGGCCGCGCTTGCCCTCGAGACCCTTGAGCAGGACCGTCTCCTCGCCGAGCATGTAGGCGCCCGCAAGGGGCTTGACCGAGACGTTGATCTCGGTGCCCGATCCCAGGACGCTCGAGCCCAGATAGCCGGCCGACTCGGCCGCGGCGACGGCGGACCGCAGGACCCGGATCGCATCCGCCGCCTCGGCCCGAACGGCTACCACGATCTCGCTTGCGCCCACGGTGAAGGCGGCTATGGCGGCGCCCTCCAGAACCGCGTAGGGGTTGGTCTGGAGCAAGATGCGGTCCGTCAGCACGGCCGGGTCCGACTGGTAGGCGTTGACGACGACGTAGCGGCGATCGGCCTCGGCCCGGGCGCAGGCGTGCCACTTCTCGCCGGTCGGCATGCCGGCGCCACCGCGGCCTCGCAGACCGGATTCGACGAGGGCCGCGATCACGCCATCGGGCCCGAGCTCCTCGACGGCGGCCCGCAGGCCGGCGAAGGCACCGGCTTCAACGGCCGCGTCCAGGTCGGCGGGATCCGCCGATGGCGGCTCGGGGAGCAGGAAACGCGGCCAGCGAGCCGGAGTGGCGAGAACGGTCGCTACGGTCATGCCACGCTCCCTCCGGCCAGCGTGCGGCCCAGGGCCGCCGCGCGCGCCGGCGTAAGGCGCGGCTGAGGCTTCCCATCCAGCGTGACGAGCGGCGACGCGGCGCCGGGGATATGGGCGGACAGCTGCTCGAGGGCCACGCCGCCGGCCGGCGGCTTGCCGATCTCCGTCCCGAGGGCCCCTCCCAGGCTCCGGGCGATTCGATTCGCTCCCGCCATCAGGCAGGCCGTGCAGCGGCAGACGGCCACCGAATGGCCGGGCTTCTCGAAACGAAGGTGGCTGTAGTAGGTCGCCGTGCCGTAGATGAGAGCGTACGGGGCGCCGGAGATCTGGCTGACCCGCTTGACGGCCGCGACCGGAATGTAGCCGTAGGCCCGCTGGATCGACTCCAGGATGGCCAGCATCTCCTTGTGGTCGAAGTCGTACTTCTCAAGGATGCTGTCGACGGCCGCCGGGTCGATCGGATCGAAGTGGCCATAGGCCGGATCGGGCACCGGCCGGCCTGACCGCCGCAGCGCGGATTCCTCGCGCCGCTCGGCGTACTGCTCGGCTGCGCCCCAATGGACGTGGAAGCGGCCCTTGGTGTCGAAGCCGCCCATGTCGATGCACTCGACCGGACAGGCCGCGGCGCACTGGAAGCAGGTCTCACACTTGAGGTTGCCCAGCTCGTCGTAGAGCAGCTGCAGCCGGCCGCGGAAGCGGACCGCGATGTCGGGCGCCGTCTCGGGGTACTGGATCGTTGCCTTCGGCGCGAAGAAACGGCGCATCGTCAGCGCCATTCCCCTGGCGATGCCGAGGCCCGGAACGGGGCTCATCGCGCACCGCCCGGGGTCGTCAGGATGACCGCGGCCGCCGTCACGAAGAGGTTCAGGAGCGCCGCGGGCAGCAGCCACTTCCAGGCGAAGCCCATCAGCTGGTCGACCCGGACGCGCGGCAGGGTCGCCCGCATCCAGACGAACGCAATCACGAAGAAGTAGGCCTTGGCCATGAACCACGTGAGGCCGGCCACCCAGTCGAAGGCGACGAAGCCTGCGATCCCCACGACTCCGACCACGACCACCATCAGGAAGAGGAGGCCCAGACCCAGGCAGTCCCACAGGCCCCACCCCCGGCCCCCGAGGAGCCTGGCCAGGATCGCGAAGAGCACGCTGCCGATCAGGAGGACGTTGGCCACGATCAGCAGCCAGCCCAGGAGGCCGATGCTCAACGGGTTGAACCAGTTCAGGTTGTACGCCCACGGCCAGTTGAACGGAGCCGTCCAGCCGCCGAAGAAGACCGTCGCGGTGAGCGCCGAGACGATGAAGACGTTGACGTACTCCGCGAAGAAGAAGAACCCGAACCGCATCCCGGAGTACTCGGTGGCAAAGCCGGCCACGATCTCGGAGTCGGCCTCGGTCATGTCGAAGGGGGTCCGATTGGCTTCCGCCGTCGCGGCGATGAAGAAGATGAGGGCCGCCAGCGGCTGCCTGAAGACGAACCAGTCGAGGGCGGAGCCGGACTGCGCCAGCACGATGCGGTTCAGGCTCATCGAGCCGGCCAGGATGATCACGCCCACGACCGAGAGCGTGAGCGGGATCTCGTAGCTGACGATCTGCGCCGCCGAGCGAAGACCGCCCAGGAGCGAGTACTTGTTGAAGCTCGACCAGCCGGCCATCAGCAGCCCGAGGATCGTCAGCCCGCCCATGGAGAAGAAGAAGAGCAGGCCGATGTTGAAGTCCTGACCGAACAGCCCCGGGGCGAACGGGATGACCAGCAGGGTCATGACGCTGGCCATGTAGGTCACCACGGGAGCCAGGGTGAAGACGGTGACGTCGGCGCCGGTCGGGGCGAAGTCCTCCTTGGAGAGGACCTTGAAGCCGTGGAACAGGCTCATCGCCGCGCCCCACGGCCCGATGCGGTTGGGCCCGACCCGCAGGTTCATGCGGGCGATGACCTTGAGCTCCAGGTAGATCAGGACGAAGGCCGTCGGGACGGTCAGCAGGAGGATGGCCACGGCCGCCACGGCGAAGCGGACGAGCGGCAGGTTGGCCCGCAGGAAGTCGAGGAACGGCGGCCCCAGCAGCACGATCGCCAGGACCGTGACGGCCGCGGCCACGATTGCCAGCGGGATGAAGATGGCGAGCAGACGAGCCTGCAGCGACATGCGGCCCCAGGATCGAGTGGCGAAGCTCATCGGTCCGCCCTCACTTGTCGATCCCGCCCATGACCGGGTCGAGCGATGAGACGATCGCCATCGTGTCGGCCAGCAGGTTCCCCGGCAGGAGCATCGGCACCGTCTCCAGATTGATCAGGCTCGGATCGTGGATGCGGAAGCGGAACGGCTGGTCCGAGCCGTCGCTGATCGTGTACACGCCAAGCATCCCGCGCGGCCCCTCGACGGCTCCCCAGGAACGCCCGGGCCGCGGCCGCAGGAGTCGCGGCAGCTTGGCCATCACGGGGCCGTCGGGCATGTTGTGGAGGCACTGGTCGATGATCTTGATCGACTCGCGGACCTCGTCCACCCGGATCAGATAGCGGGCCAGAGAGTCGCCTTCCAGGCGAGTCGGGATGTTGAAATCGAGCTCGGGGTAGACGCTGTAGGGGTGCGCCCGCCGGACGTCGAACGGAACGCCGGAGGCTCGCAGGTTCCCGCCCGTGACCCCAACGCCTAGGGCCGTGGCGCGATCCAGGACGCCGACTCCGCGAGTTCGGCGGACGAAGATCTCGTTCTCGTTGAGCAGGCCGGCATTGGCCTCGGTCTGGCGGGCTGCGCGGCTCATCCAGTCGCCCAGACGGCTCAGGAACTCGTGGTTCAGGTCGCCGTTCACCCCACCGATGCGGAAGTAGTTGAAGAGCATCCGCGCCCCGGTCAGAGCGGCGAGCATCTCCACGATCTCGTCGCGCTCGATGAAGCTGTACAGGATCGGCGTCAGGCCGCCCAGGTCCAGGGCCAGGAAGCCCATGAACAGCGTGTGGCTGGAGATCCGGAGCAGCTCGCCGGAGAGGACTCGAATGTACTCCGCGCGGCGCGGCACCTCCACGTCCAGGAGCTTCTCGAACGACAGGACGGCGGCCCACTCCTGGAAGAGCGAGCTGACGTACTCGAGCGGGTCGACTTGATCGATGACGTGGTAGTAGTCCGAGTTCTCGCAGATCTTCTCGACGCCGCGGTGGAGGTAGCCGAGGACCGGGTCGACGTCCACGATCTGTTCGCCGGAGAGCTTCAGGACCAGCCGCAGGACGCCATGCGTGGCCGGGTGGTGAGGGCCGACGTTGAGGAACATCTCGCCGTCGCCAAGGGTGTAGAACTCGCCCTCGCGCTCGGTCCGCGTTGGGTAGGGCGGGATCGGCTCGTACAGGTCGCCACCGATCTGGCGGTCCAGCATGACGCGAGGGTCGTCAGCCGATGCGTACCTGCGGGCTGACGCGTCGTCGGCGGACTGCCGCGGCTCGGACGGGCGCGGGGCTCCTTTGGACCGTGCGGCAGGGCCGGCGTGCTGGCGAGTGGCGTGCGGGCGAGTCGGCATCGTCGTCCTCAGCTCGTCGGCGCCCGGCGGATGCCGGCGGCGGGGTCGTCGGCCAGGACGGCCGGTACGTGGGCCTTCTCGACGTGCCGTACGCCGCCGCCCGGGGAGCGGGCCGCGTCGTCGGGCAGCAGGAAGTCCTTGCGGAGCGGGAAGCTCGTGTAGTCGGGCGGCATGAAGATGCGGCGCAGGTCGCGGTTGCCCTCGAAGACGATGCCGAACATGTCGTAGGCCTCCCGCTCGAGCCACTCGGCGCCGCTCCACAGGAACGTGGCCGAGGGGGCCCGCGGGTCTTCGCGAGAGAGCCCGTCGACGACGATGCGCAGCCAGTCGGAAGTCATCGGACTCCACAGGTGATAGACGACCTGCATCGCCTCGCCCGTGTCCACGCCGGCCAGGTCCGCCAGGATCTCGAAGCGCATGTCGACCGAGTCGTGCAGCACCCGGAGGACCTCTGGGACGGCGCCCGGATCGATTCGAATCTCGGTCTCGTCATGGCGCTGGTAGACGGGAGCTTTCAGATAGGCGCCGAGGCGATCTTCGAGCCGGCTCCGCAGGGTTCGATCCATCGGTCAGATGTCGTCCGGTGCGGTGGGGCCGATCTCGCGCTCGCTCCAGTGACCGCGGCGGTCCTTGACGAGCTGGCCGAGCTGGAGCATGCCGTAGATCAGGCCTTCGGGGCGGGGCGGGCAACCGGGGATGTAGACGTCCACCGGCATGACCCGGTCTATGCCCTGGACAACCGAGTAGCTGCGCTTGTAGCGACCGCCCGAGACGGTGCAGTCGCCCAAGGCCACGCACCACTTGGGCTCGGGCATCTGCTCCCACAGCCGGATGAGCGGACCGGACATCTTGGTGGTCAGCGTCCCGGCGACGATGAGGACGTCGGACTGCCGCGGCGATGCGCGGAACGGGAACATCCCCCAGCGGTCCATGTCGTTCTTGCTCGTGGCTCCGGACATCATCTCGAAGGCGCAGCAGGCCAGACCCGAGAGCAGCGGCCACAGGCTGTTGGCTCGAATGAGGTCGAGGATGTAGTCCGCCTTCGTCGGCACGACCTGGAGGGCGCCCCAGCGAGCCGCGTCGTTGCGGCCGGCGTCGGTCTGACCGAACTGGCGGAGATGGGTGATGTCGGTCGGTTGGCCGCCGTCGTAGGCGAGTGGATTGGCCGACTGCCAGAGCGTGTTCGGGACGACGATCGGCGCGGCCAGCTCTCCCGGGGACAGAGGAGCGAGCCGGCGGCTCGGCGCCCCCTTTGGGCCGGTCGCCCCGGTCGACCCGGCGGGCGCCGTCTTACGCCCCCTCGACCCACGGTCGACTACCGCCAAGTCAGGACTCCCTTCCGCCACGCATATGCCAGGCCGAGCATCAGGACGAGAACGAAGGTTCCCATGCTGACCAGGCCGCCGATCAGGAGATCGCGGAAGACGATCGCCCACAGGTACAGGAACACGACCTCCACGTCGAAGGCGACGAAGAGCAGGGCGTAGACGTAAAAGGAAATGCCGAACCGCCCCCAGGTGTCGCCGAAGGTGTCGATGCCGCTCTCATACGGCACGCCCTTGTGGCGGTCGCCGCGATTGCGGTGAGAGATGAGCCAGGCCAGGCCGATCACGAGGAATACGAAAGCAACCCCCGCCACGGCCAGGCCTAACACGTACCAAATGCCGGTCATCGTTCTCCAGCATGCCCGTTGCCAGCGGCGGGCGTCCGCGGCGTCGGGCGTCCGCCGCCGGGCGCGAACGTTGCTCTCAGAGGGCCGCGGGGCCGGGTTCGATGCCCGTTCCCTCGTGGTCCGCAGGCAAGTCTACCAGGGGGGCCGCTCTCCGGCCGCCGGCTCCGGCCGTGCCCCTCAGGCGCCCGGGAGCGTGATGGGCCCGGCGTCGTTGCGGGCCGGGCGCAGGCCGGGCGCGCGCCACCCGCGCGCCGAGGGCGCGGACCCGAGCCACGACTCGAACGGGTGGCGCCCTGTCAGAAAGCCGGCGCGGGCGGCCCGGGGGTATGGTGCCGCCCGCCTTTGCCGGCTAGTCCGCCAGTTGGGGTAGCCACTGGCGGCGCACACGGATATGCATCTTCGGGGAGCTCTCGCGACGAGGTCCGGAGCCAACCGTTCGACCGGTTCTCGTCTTCCTCCGCGGCGCGTTCCCCTCACGCTCCGAGTCAAAGGGTGCCCGTCGACCCGGCGCCTCATCAATCCGGAAGGTGGCCTATCGAGGGCCGACCTCCCAGCCAGTCACCGAGATCCGGCTGCCGCCGTTCCCCAAGCTCAGCCAGTCATCGGGTGACTGCAATCGAGGCTGCCGCCACTCCGGTGGCTCAGCCAGCCACCCTGTGACTGCTATCGAGCGGGCCGCCACTCCCCTAGCTCAGCCAGTCACCGGGTGACTGCTATCGAGGCTGAGGCTCTTCCGACCTAACGATCGGCGCCCGCGAAACCGCCGCAACCGCCGCTCCCACGCTCGAAACACTACCCGCACCCGGCCTGCCGCGGGATTGTTGCGTCGGCCTAACACGCCGGAGCCGGATAGTAGTCATCACACGACTATCTGAGAGGAACCACAGCGCGGCGGGGCACGGGTCCACGGGATCCGACAGCCAGCGCCGCATCGTCGGGCCATTGGACGGCAGCACGGTCCGCAGCGTCGCCGTGAATCGCTCGGCTCGACGCCGGTTCGTCGCCGTGCCCGCCAGCACAATTGCCTTTGCGACGCCACTGACCTGCCAGCCGCGCCGGGCCGCGATCGTAGGCGCGAGCCGGACCTTTCGATCGAACGCGCTGAGCATCTGCTGCATATCCGGCACGACCGACTTCGTCTCGACGACCAGCAGTCGGCCGCTGCGCTCGTGCCGGGCCAGCACGTCGACCGACCCCCTCTCGCCTCCGATCAGGAACGTCACCTCCGCGGCGCACTGCCAGCCGAGCGGAACCAGGATCTCGATCAGCCGCTCCACCATGGCGGCGTGAGCGGCGTCCAGCAGCCGATCCAGTTCCTCCCCGTGCCACCGAACGCGTACTTCCAGCTCCGCACCCAGCTCGGCCACCACGCGCGCCATTGTGCCGACCGCCGTCCCGCCGAGCCGGCCGCGTTCCAGCCGCGATACCGCCGTCTGCGACACGCCGCTCCGCAGCGCAAGATCCGACTGTCTCCAGCCCAGCCTCTGTCGCAGTGCCCTGATCGATCGCCCGAGCCTCTGCTCATCCACCGGTCCAGCCTGAGCCAGTCCGCTCAACCGCGGCTCTACCGCCCCTTACCCGAGGCCTATCGAGGGCCGACCGAAGGAACCGAAACCGACCGGCAGCGCAGGGCATGGCCGGCTGCCGGTGGCGGCGCAACAGGCCGCTGCCGTACGGGCCTCAACCCCGCTCCAGCGTCAGGACGCGGAAGCGGCCCATGTGGCGCGGGTCGAGCATGCGGACGATGCCGGAACGGGCCCGCAGGTAGTCTTCGGCGGTGGTCTGCGGCGACGCCTGCAGCGCCCGCAGCTCCGCCTCCAGGCCAGCGGCCACGAGGAACTCCTGCTGCGTCGTGAGGCCGCCCCCTGCGACCCGGAACCCGCGCCGCTCCGCGAGCCGCTGCACCGCGGTGAAGTCGACATGGGCCGTCAGGTCGGTCAGGCCGACGTCCGCGAACGGATCCTCGGCCACCCGATGACCGCGATACCCCAGCAGCGTGCCGGCGAGACGGCGCGGGCCGTACAGCTCGGCGGCGGGATAGCCGTAGTCGATGACGAGGACGAAGCCGCGGGCGAGCCGGGCCGCGACGTCGTCCAGCCACGGTTCGAGCTCGAGGCAGATTTCGGCGACCTGGCCCTCGACCAGCTTGACGCCATCGTCTGCCAGGCGCGCGGCCAGGTCCGGAGTCGAGGGCCCGGCCGCGACTTCCGCGAACCGGCCTGCGGATGCGTCCGCTCCGTCGCGCCAGGCGACGAACAGCTCGAGCAGCTTCCCGTCGCGGACGACGACGCGGTGGACCGGCAGGGCGTCGAGGAACTCGTTGGCAAGGATGACGCCGACGACGGGCACGGGCTCCGCTGAGGCCGTTGGACCGGCAGAAGCATTCGAGCTCGAGGCGACCAGGCGCTCGGTCAGGCCGGCCGTTTCGAAGCGTCGCTCCAGGTCGGCCAGGCGATGCGGGTTGGACTCGATGGGCTCGTATCGGATGGCGCCCATCAGCTCGGACCCGTGGCGGCGCAGGCCGTCGAGGATCGACAGCCCGAGCGTGCCCGACCCCGCGCCGTACTCGACGAGCCCGAACGGGCGCGGCTCGCCCAGGCTGACCCACATCTCCTCGATCCGGCGGGCGACGGTCCAGCCGAAGATGGAATGAGTCTCGGGCGCGGTCAGGAAGTCGCCGGCGTCGGTGGGCCGGTCGGCGCTCCCGCGGTAGTAGCCGAGCCCGGGTTCGTACAGGGCGCGCTCCATGAACCGGGCGAAGCTGATGCGGCCGCCGGGCGTCGACTCAATCTCCGCGCGGATGACGGAGGCCAGCCCAGCCGAGCGCTCGGCCGGCGGAAGACGGGGTTCGGGCGTCATCGGGCCCCCGCACGAGCTCGCTGCGCGAGCAGGCGGATTCCGCCGTTCACCATCGTGTGTCCGCCGAGGAGGATCGGGTTGTCGGAGGAGGTCGCAGATTCCGTGAGGGCCCGCAGCCACGGATCGGCGATGGTCGCGGGCGCCAGCAGGTCCGAGGCGAAGCGATCCTCCGGCGCCGGCCAGGCCGGCTCGTCGGCGCCGTGGCGATGGGCCAGCAGGACGCGCGTGTCGATGACCGCGGCATCGGCCAGCGTGGCGATGGTGCGGGCGAGGGATTCGGGGCCGTCGCGGTCGAGCAGCTCCCCGAGGACGGAGCGCGGCGGCCGGGAGACGGCCGTGGTTCCTGATTGGGCGAGATGGCTGGCGGCGCGAAGGCCGCGCTCTTCGAGAGGGCTCGGACGCGGCATGCCACGCCACTCTCGAGCCAGCGGAGCGTGGTCGCGGAGATCCGGCCCGCGACGAGCAGCTCGGCCCGGCGGTTCGTCAGGACATCGGAGAGGGCCGCAAGACGCTCGCCGATAAGTGGCGCGGCCGTGAAGCCAGTCCGGGCGAGGCCCAGCACCAGCAGGTCGAGGGGCGTGTCGACGTCCACGCCCAATCGCCAGCGCGAGCGGAGATCCGAGACGGCCACTCCTGCCCGTTCCTCCAGCCAGCGGGGAAGGGCGTTGTCGGCGGGGAGTGGCGGCAGTTCCGCCAGATCGGCCGCCCGAGAAACCGCCACCACGTCCGCCGAATAGCGGTTGTTCGCCAGGGCGTGCCCGCCCGGCCCCGCGGCAACCTCCACGAAGCGTCGCAGATCCGCGGCCCGCGCCAGGGGGATGCTCCCCGAACCGAGGACGACCACGCCTCCCGTGCCTCCGGCCCTCCCCGTCCGTGCCCGAATCTCCGCCGCGAGCCGCTCCCCAAACGACAGCCCGTCCGGCGACCGCGCCACTACCTCCGCCACGTCCGCGCCGGCCGCCAGGAACGCGTCCCGTCGCCGATTCGCCAGGGAGTGGCGCGCCTCGGCCAGCGCGCGAACCAGCGGCCCCGTATCTTTCGGGGCCGCGGCGTGGAAAATGAGCACGACCACGGGGCGCACGAGCGGAGTCTATCCGGGGCGCCTCGCGGAGCGGCGGGCAGGGCGCCAGGGAGTACGGCCATGCGAACAGTCAGGGCGTACATCGGTCTCGGGGCGAATATCGGCGACGCCCAGGCGACGCTGACCGCCGCCGTCCATGCCCTTGCGGCATTGCCCGGCGCGCACCTCGCCGGCGTCTCCCGCCTCTACCTCACGGCGCCCGTCGAGGTGACCGACCAGCCGGACTTCCACAACGCCGTCGCCGGCCTGGACGTCCCACCCGGCCCGGGCGCAAACACCGGCCCGATCGCCCTGCTGCTCGCTCTCAAGTCGATCGAGCGGGCGTTCGGGCGGCAGCAGCGGGCTCGCTACGGGCCGCGCGAGCTGGACCTGGACCTGCTTCTCTTCGGCGACGAGCAGCTGACTGTGGAGCGTCCGGAGGCAGGCCGTTCACCGGACCCCGCCAAGGCCTGGCGGCTGCTCGAGGTCCCGCATCCGCAGGCCCATAGCCGTCTCTTCGTCCTGGCACCACTGGCGGACCTGGCCCCGGGCCTGGTTCCGCCCGGCTGGGGCGAGACTGTCGCCGAGGCTCGCGCCCGCGAGGGATCGATCGAGGGCTCTTCGGCCGTCCGCGCCATCGGCAGCTGGGACGCCTCGTCGGGCCGGTGGATCGGGTCCAGCTAGGCCCCGGGGGACCGCTCAGGCGCGGAACTCCACTTCGCGACCGAAACCTCGCCGGTCACGGCGTCGACCGTGAGGACGCCGTCCGGGAATACCACCATCCACGACCACGAATCCCCGTAGGCCTGGAAGTCCGGATCCTGCATCTCGGGCGCGTTGGCGGCCTCGCCCAACGCATACGCCGATTCCTGGGCCAGCCGAATGGCCACCGATTGGCCAAAGATGGGCGCGGTCAACTCGATGCCGGCGCGGAGATCGCGATAGGCGAAGACGGCGCCCCTCGAGGCGTTGACGCGGATCTCCAGCGCAGGCTTGCCGGCATCGGGCGCCGACCACGTCACGTCGTAGTAAGCCACCGAAGCGCCGCGAGCGAGTGTCGTCTGAGCGGCGAGGCCGTCGGTGGTCACGCCGCCCCGAGACAAGAATGCCTGTGCGGCGCTGCTGGCGGCGTCCGACGAGACCGAAACCGTGTCCGAATCGGGCAGCTGCTTTTCCAGGACCACCTCGAGCACAGTGCCGGAGTTGCCGTCCACGAAAGCGACGACGCCATCGCCCATGGGCTCGAAGATGGGCCGCTCCGCAACCGTCGCCCAGTCCGACGACCAGGACAGGGTCACACCGGCGAGCCTGGAAGCTCGAGCGGCGGCATCTTCGGGCGAAACCGGCGGCCGGGGTGTAGGCGTCCAGCCGGGAGGGTGAGTTGGCGTCGGCATGCAGCCGCAAACCGGTTCGCTCAAGAATCCGACGCCGGCGAGGATGCCGAAGGGGACGAAGAGAACCAGCAGGAAGACGACCAGGGCCGCGATCAGCTTAAGCGTGCGCCTGGCGCCAGATGTGGTGCCGTCGGACCCAGCCACATGACCACTCTACTGCGATCCGTGGCGGGCGGCGATCCCTCCCGGCATTCTGGGCTCGCCGGTCTGCCGCCCTGCCACGTCCCTCTCACCCGGAAGACCGGGTTTCCCTTCCTCCGACCGACCGATCGGCCCGTCAGGTTCCGATCGGCTGTCACTCGCTTATTCGGGGAAGAAGCCCCGGCGGATCACCTTCGGTTCGACGACTGCCGGACCGAGGTCATTCGGAGGAAGCGGCACGGATCGCGAGCGTCGCTCGTTTGTGTCGGTGAACGCAGTGCCCGCGGCTAGTGGCTGAAGTGGCGGCGCCCCGTGAAGACCATGGCCAGGTGGTGCCGGTCCGCGACCTCGATCGCCATCTCGTCGCGGACCGAGCCGCCCGGCTGGATGATGGCCGTAACGCCGGCCTGGGCCGCCGCCGATATGCCGTCGGGGAACGGGAAGTAGGCGTCGCTGGCCATGACCGCCAGCTTGGCCCGATCGCCGGCTCGCCGCAGGGCGATCTCCACCGCCGTCTGGCGGCTCGCCTGGGCTGCGCCGATCCCCACCGTGGCGCCGCCTCGGGCGAGGATGATGGCGTTGGAGCGGACGTGGCGCACCGACCGCCAGGCGAAGAGCAGATCGGTCAACTCCTCGAGCGTGGGCCGCCGCTTGGTCACCACCTGGAGTTGCGTCTTGTCGAGGCCCAGCTCGTCTTTGGTCTCGACCAGCAACCCGCCGGCGATGCGCTTGAAGTCGAGGTTGGCGATGCCGTAGTCGCGCGGGCCTTCGACCGGGTTGCCGGGGACCGCCAGCAGGGCCAGCTGCGGCTTGTGAGCCAGGATGCCGATTGCGGAGTGGCTGAACGAAGGAGCCACGACTGCCTCGTACGAGTTCTCGGCGATCTCCCGAGCAGTCGCACCGTCCAGCTCGCGATTGACCCCGACGATGCCCCCGAAGCACGAGACCGAGTCCGTTTCGAGCGCCTTGCGGCAGGCCTCGACCAGCTCGTCCGCAGAGGCGATCCCCACCGGATCGGTGTGCTTGACGATCGTCACCGTTGGAGCCGTGAAGTCACCGGCGATGGCATAGGCCGCATCGAGATCCAGCAGGTCGTTGAAGGACGGCCGCGCCCCCTGCAGCTGAGTGGCATCGGCCAGCGTGCCCGCCCGGTGAGTCGTCTCGCGGTAGAAGGCGGCGTGCTGCGTCGGGTTCTCGCCGTAGCGCAGGTCGTCCACCTTCTCCAGGACCATGGCCAGCCGTCCCGGGAACATCTCGCCGGCGGCGTTCGAGAGATAGGCGGCGATCTCCGCGTGGTAGGCGGCCACTAGACCGTATGCCTCGGCCGCGAGCTTCTGGCGAAGCTCCGCCGAGACGGCGCCTCGCTCCCGAATCTCGGCGATCACCCCGGGGTAGCGAGCCGGGTTGGCCACGGCGGCGACTCCTGCGTAGTTGCGCGCCGCGGCGGCGAGGAGTGCGGCGCCGCCGATATCGATCATGCCGATGGCCTCGTCGATCGGGATCAGACGGGCCCCAACCTGCGGCGCGAACGGGGCGACGTTGACCGCCACGAGATCGATCAGGCCGATCCCCTGGGCCTTCAACTCGGCCAGCTGGTCGGGCTGATCGCGACGAGCGAGGATGCCGGCGTATATCGCAGGGTGGAGAGTCTTGACCTGGCCTCCGGCAATCGGCTCCGTGCCGGTCAGCTCGACCACCGATCGGACTTCCACCCCCAGGCCCGCCAGGGCCTCGCGCGTGCCGTCCGTGGCGAAGACCTCGACATCGAGGGCGAGCAGATCACGGGCGAAGGGTCCGATGCCCTCGCGGCTCGCCACCGAGAGCAAGGCTCGCACCGGCCCTACCTCCCATACTGCCCGAGTCCGGGCTCCCGGGCACTCCCGGGACCG
This sequence comes from Candidatus Limnocylindrales bacterium, assembly GCA_049520815.1. Taxonomy (GTDB): domain Bacteria; phylum Chloroflexota; class Limnocylindria; order Limnocylindrales; family CSP1-4; genus Fen-1039. The sequence continues at coordinate 15,996 of JBEKPL010000012.1, read as the reverse complement.
CGCCTCCCAGTGGCCTCGACCACCCGGAGAATCCTGCGCCAGACCCATCCCGCCCCGTTTGCCGGATCGGGCCGAGTATAGCGCCCGGTCATGGCATACTCAGCAGACGCGCAACCGGTGGCGCGGAAAAGCGCACGCCTCGGCGGCCGTGTCCCGGCCTCCGAGCCGGAGCTTGAGCCCAGAGTCGCCGATGGCGCCCATCCAGGTCGATCGACCGCAAACGACTGAACGCTCGGAGGGTCCGCGTGAACGGCCCGTGGAATCAGCTAGATCTGCTCCTCAAAGCTTTCAACGACGGCAACTTCCACCGTCTGTGGACGCCGACGTGGCAGATTTCGGTCACCTTCCTGGTGGTCGTCATCTTCTTCTACAACTTCCAGAGCCGGCGACTGCGCGCCTACTCCGTCTTCCTCGACCTCAACGAGTGGCTGATGTGGACCACGTTGGGCATCTTCGGCATGCTCGCCATGTTCACGTTCTTCAGCTTCGACTTCCTCTTCGTCCTGCCGACGCTGGCCGGCGGCGCAGTCCTGCTCATCTGGATCCGGTTCATCCACTTCCCGCCGCTGATTCGGGCGTACGAGGAGCGGCTGGCCCGCCAGCGCTACTTCCAGCGGTCGCGGACCTCTCATCCGGAGGCCACGATCCGGGCGAAGGCGACGCCGAAGGCAAAGCGCCGCCGGCGGTAGCGCCACGGAGATCCGCCGTTTCGGCATCGGCTACCGACGGCCCGACGGGCCTCCGGGAACGCGCGGCGTCGAGGCGACGCCGCTGCATGTCGATCGGCGTGGAGTCGTGGCCGAGCTGGCGCTCAAGCCCCACGCCGCCATCGCTCCGCATGCCAGCTCGAGCCTGACCTACCTCCTCGTCATCGAGGGCGGCGGGTTCGTGCAGGTCGGCGAGGAGCGGGCGCGAGTGGCCGCCGGCGAGGCGGTCGTCTGGCCGCCGGGCGTCGTTCACGCCGCATGGACGGAGCGGACCCCCATGCGGGCCATCGTCATCGAGTTTGGGGCGGAGCCAAGCGACGCGGCGGGCCTCGCGCTCCTGCCGGAGGGCGAACCGACCGGATCGCAGGAGCCCGAACCGGCGGCCGAAGGCTCGACTCCGGCCTCACTCAAGGGCGAAGGCTCGCTCGTTCCCAAGCCAGCCGTCCTGCCGCCCGATCGCGAATCGCCCGAAAACGAGCCCTGGTAGGCGGTCGGCCGGTCAGCTCGCCAGCGGCGAGCGGTCCCAGTCGATGGCGCACTCCGCCGACGGGTTCGACTCGTCGACCGCCACCGCCAGCTTGACCCCCGGCGCAACCTGGGACACCTTCGCGGCAGGAACGCGGTGACCGAACATGGACGTGAACGGGGGCCGGCCGGCCAGCGTGACCTCGAGGGTGAAGAGCCAGATGGGATCGTCCAGGTGGGACGGCTCGGCCGAAGGATCGATGTCCCGAACCTTCTTGCCAAGGGGCTGGGCGCTTGTGACCACCGCGGTGCCGTGAGTGCCGGTGGCCAGGAGTGTCGCCGCCTTGCCCTTGATCGCGGGCATCGTGCCGCTCTGGACCGCGCCCACCAACGCGGCGAGGCCGCTTGTCGGGTTACCCTGGGCGTCGAACGTGACCGGCACGCCGGCCGTGTCCATGACGCCGCCGGCGGTCATCATCGTTGCCGGGCCGGCGGCGACAGGGGCGGCAAACGCACCGCCGCCGCCCATGCGGCTGAAGTCGAGCGAGACCTTCTGCGGGTTCGTCGGGTCGATCAGGACTCCGATGCTCGCACCGGGCACGGTCATCGGGATGAACAGCCGCGGAACCAGCGCCTTGGTCTCGACCTGGTACGGTGCGCCGCCGCCGGCCGGAGTGACCTGCAGGACGAACTTGTATTCGGGCGCCTCTGGCCCGACCGAGGGCATCGTAACGGTCATGCCCGTATCCGCGATGCTCTCGATGATGGCGTCACCGGGCAGACCGTTCTTGATCGGGCCGGTGGTGCCGGTCAGCTTGCGGATCAGCCACGGACCCCAGAGGAAGGGGGCCGTGATCGAGAATAGGACGACTACCACGACGAATACGATCACGGCGATCATGTCACCGGAGATCAGCGGCGGCTTCTGGACGGCATCTATCGCCGCAAGGAGCGCGGCCCGGACGTCGCCGTTGGGCGCGGCCTCGTTCGAAAGGGTATTCCTCTTCCACGGAGAGCCCGTCGTGTAGCTGTCGCCCAGGCCGCTGCTGTAGTCGATGTAGCCGCCGATCTGGCCGCCCGACACCGCGAGCGCGATCACGAGAGACTTCCCGAAATCCGAGCTCATGCCGGCGCCGTTGAAGAAGGCCGTGGTGGACGGGTCGTCCGCCCCGATCGCGATGTCGATGTAGACGGTGGCTCCGATCCCGCTGCCAAGGTTCTTGGCCGCGGTCTCCGCCTGCTGCTTGCCGCCGGCGTCCAGGATTCCGGTGCCGTCGAAGACGTGCGTGCCGCTCACGAACGCGTCGACACGAGCGAGCGTGCTCAAGAACCAGCTCTCGGTCGTTGCCGGCCCCGACGACAAGCTGCCGTTGAGGAACTTCAGTTGGTCGGAGCTGAGCTTGGCCTTGAGGGCGCTGCCCAGCTTGAGCTGCCCATAACTGCCCTGCGCGGTCAGGAGCAAGCCGTCGACGTTCCAGTTCTGCGCGATGTCGGCCACGGCCGGCATGCTCGCGTGTTCGGGCACCGTGTAGACCACGACTCGCCCGGCGCCGGCCGCGTCGATGTGCGCCGCAAGTGCTTCGGCCGTGGTCGCCGAAAGCGTCGAGAGAACCTTTCCGTAGTCGTAGACTTGCCGACCCTGCTCGAACGGAGACATCGTCGGATCGGCCCCTATCGCAGGCCGGGCTCCGGCCAGGCCGATGGCCACGAAGCCCAGCAGGCTCAGCCCCAGAGCCGCGAGAAGCGGCGGCCACGCATCGTGCTCGCGCCCTCCGGGTCGACTCGGTGTCGATTCACGCTTCAGGCCCGCCAGCATCGTCATCGGTTCCCTCCAGTCGCGGCCAGCCTTCCCGTTCGGTGAGCTAGTAGTCGAATAGTAGCCGCGGCAAGGACGTGACGCGGTCGGCAAACCGACACGCCGGTCCTCTCCCGGGATCGGCAGACAACAGGCTTGTCATGCGGGCAGGGTCAGTCGGCGCCGCGCTCTCCGCGGCTGTCGGTCTCCGGCTGCGTTGACGTCGCCGCGCTTCAGGCGATCGGGGACTTCGTCCAGTCGATCGCCACCTCCTGGTTCTTGTTGGCCTCGTTGACGGCCACCGAGAGGGTGGCTCCGGGCGACACGGAGGCAAGCTTGTCCATGGGCACGCGGTGGCCGAACATGGCCGGGAAGGGCGCCTGGCCGGCGAGCGTGACCTCGACGGTGAAGACCCAGACGGGGTCGTTGAGAGTGGCTGGATCGGCTGCGGGATTGACCTGACCGACGGTCTTGCCCAGCGGCATGGCCGAGGTGATTACTGCCGTGCCATGCGTTCCGGTTGCGAGAAGCTGAGCGGCGCTGCCGGCGTGCGTGGGCATCGCCCCGGAGCGGACCTGGCCCGCGAGAGCTGCCACCTGGCCCAGGTTGGGATTGCCGCTGGCGTCGAAGTCCACTTCGCCCTCGGTGGCTGCGGCTCCCGCCGGAGCGTTGAAGTTCTTCCAGTCGGGCGAGACGTGCTGGGGATTGAGCGGGTCCACGAGGACCCCGATGCGAGCGCCCGGAAGAACCATCGGCGCGAAGATCCGAGGGATGGCCGGCTTGCACTCGGCCATGTAGGGTGCGCCGCCGCCGGGAGGCGTGACGAGCAGGCCTAGCTTGTAGACCGGGGCGTCGGGTCCGGTAGACGGCATCGTGACCGTTGTTCCGGTGTCGGCAATGCTCTGGATGACAGCCGCTGTGGGCACGCCGTTCTTGACGGCCGACTCGATGCCCATCAGCTTCGAGAAGAGCCCCATTCATCCTCCTGTCGCGGCCGCGCCGATGCCTGGATGCGGGCTTGTCGCCGGCCGACGGCCTCCAACAATAGCGACCACCGCTTCGAACGGGTAGTCGTGGCGCCCAGCGGTCCGATCGTCCCGTCCGGTGCCGTGCTGACCGCCGAGTGCCGCCCGGCTGCGGTCACGGTGTCAGACGAGAGAGCGGGACAGCAGCAGGCGGTCCTCGCCGCGAGCCTGGATGCGGCGGTCCAGCGCCAGGTCGGTGAAGCCGTTCGAGCGGAAGAAGGTCCGCGCGGCGATGGACGAAGGGTGGATCGCCGAGTCTCCGGTGGTCCAGGCCAGGAGCCGGGTGCTGCCGGCCGCATGGGCGGTCTCGGCGATCGAGTCGGTCAGACCGCGGCCTATGCCGCGGCCGCGGAGGCCCGGGGCCACGGCCAGGAGCGTCAGCTCCGCGGGGCGCTCGGCGTCCGGGAAGGTGAGGCCGTCGAAACCTCGTTGGGCTTCGACGGCGCGCGGCCGATCCCACGGCGCCCAGCTGGCCAGGCCGCCGACCTGACCGATCGCTTCGGCTAGAAGGAGCTCCGATGCGGGCGGAAGGGCGTGGGCCAGCTCCGGGGCCAGGGCGTCTAGGAAGGCGGAGATGGCCGCCCCGTCGTCCACGGTGGCGGCTCGAATGCGTGCCTCGGCATCCGGCTGCGCCGGCTCGGCGGCCGGTTGGCTCGGCTTCGGCGCGACCGCCAGAAGCGCCCCGAGCTGGCCGAGCATTCGAGCGGTGGCGCCCCAGACGCGCTCGCCTTCCACCGGGTAGACGCCGTAGCGGATGAGTCGCTGCCGGATCGTGCGTTCCTCGAGCTCCACCGGGGCGTCGGGCAGGAACGCCTCGACGGGTGCCTCGATGATGCGGGCCACCTCGTCCGGCGCCGGGTGACAATCGGGCCTACGCTCCGCGAGGGCCACGACCGGCGTGATCCGGAACCCGGAGACCGTCAGGGCGAAGACTTCCAGGCCGCCGGTCACGCGCAGCCCGCACGCTGCCGGGTCAAGCCCGATCTCCTCGGCCGCCTCACGCAGGGCCGTGGCCACCGGGTCCGGATCGTCCGGGTCGGCCGATCCGCCGGGGAAGCTAACCTCGCCGGCGTGGGCGCTCAGATACGGAACCCGGGCCGTCAGGAGCACGCGGGCCTGACCCTCGTCGTCCGGGAAGAGCAGGACCAGCACCGCGGCCGGCCGGCCGCGGCCGGGCCCTTCCGGCGGCCCCTGCCGAGCGCCCGACCCGCCCGGGCCAAACTCCTCCGGCGAGTCGAGCCGTATCGGCGTCAGGATCGCCGGCGCCGCCGGCAACTCGCGCGGCAGCGCGGCCGCCCGCTCCGCAACCAGCTCGAATCTCACGTAATCAGCCCCATATCTGGACGGGCGCTATGGGTGCGCCGGCCCAGCCTGATGCTAGCGGTTGGCACGGTATCCGTCGGACATCGCGAGATCCTGCGACCGGCACGTGGGCGCTGGTCGCTCCGGTCTAGGGGCCGGGCGGCAAGCTCCAATGGGCGGGCGGGAAGCTCTTGAGGCTGGCGAGGACGTGACCGTCGGCACCGAGTGCCCGTATCTCGGTGATCCACGCCTTCCCGGGCCACCATGCCGCGAAGAGGGGGCTGCGAACCGATGCCTCGACTACCACGCCGTCGGTTCGGACTATCTCCACGCGGGCCGCTCCGGGTGCGCGGCCGACGACGTCGATCCACGACTCGTCTCCCCAGCCCGCAATGCCGCCGGACCATTCGATTGGATCTCCCGGGTGTGTGAACGATCCGCCACCCTTGGCCATGCCTCCGCGACCTTGCGGATCCGCGCCGAGGCAGGTCGAGAAGTTGTCTCCCTCCGCGAACACGAAGTAGGCGGCCTTACCACGCTGGTCCTGGAGGACCAGCGTGGTCGGATGAGTCCTCAGGGCGCCGGTGATCGGGCAGTTCTGAAGTGCCCACTGCAGGAGCGAAGGATCGGCGGCGGTCGGGACTCGCTGCCAGCCAGCAAAGACGGAAGACGCGGTCCCAGTGGGCGCCTGCACCCAGATGAAAGCGCCTGCCAGCAACGAGGCCAGCGCCACCAGCGCGAGCCCGCGCGCGGCCAGCGAACGAGTAATGCGGCGACCGCCCTTTGCGCGATCGGAACTGGCAGTCTCGCGGTTCATGCCGCGGCGCCAGGGCTGAGCGGCGATGCTCGAGTGATAGCGCTCGAAGGTGCGGCGGACCCCGGCAATCAGCTCTTCGTCGTTCATCCTGGTGTCTCCTGGTATCCCATCGCCCCGAGAGACGATCGGAGTGTGGCAAGCGCTCGATGCAGATGAGAGCCCACAGCTCCGGCCGACATGCCAAGGGCTTCGGCGGTCTGGGCACTGCTCAGGTCCAGCAGGACGCGGAGCGCCACGACCTGGCGCTGCCGGCGGGGCAGTCGCCAGACCGCGCGCACGAGCAGCGAGTCGATCGGTAGCTCGTCCACAACGGCGACCTCCGGCGGGTCGGGGTTCTCGCGCCTCCAGATCCGCCAGCTCGTTCTGTGGACGTTCAGGGCGACGCGGATCACCCACGCCGTCGGGGAAGGGTGGCTGCGGATTTCGTCCCACCGTTCGTACGCGCGGGCGAAGGCTTCGTGGACGGCATCTTCTGCGCGGGCTTGATGCCTTGTGACGAGCAGGACTGCCCGATAGGTGGGATCGAGCGCGGCCGCATAGAACGCGGCGAATTCGCCCGGCTGCCCTCTACTGTCGGCGACGTCCACTCGTTCACTCCATCGGCCTGTCGCCCGCTTAACGCAGGGCCACCCCCGGATCGTTTACACGATCTCGGCCGTGGAGGTCAATCGGGCGTCAGTTGACCCGCTTGGGGCCCTCGTCCTTACCCTTGCGCGGCGTCCAGATACGGTCCGCGGGGTGGGCCGCGGCAGCGCCGGTCGGCTCACGTGCCGCTCTCTTGCGGGGGTCGCGTCGCTGGCCGGCATCGGCGACGACCATGGCCTCGCCGGAGCGGAAGACCAGAACGCCGCCTATCGCGTCCCCGTCGGCCACGACCGTAGACCCCGGCTTGATCTCGCCGCGCAGCAGTGCCCGGGCCAGCGGGTTCTCAACGAGCCGCTGGATAGTCCGCTTCAACGGCCGCGCCCCGTACGCCGGATCGGTCCCTTCGCGGACGATCAGCGAGCGCGCCGCCGGCGTCAGCTCCAGCGCGATCTCCTGGCCGGCCAGCCGCCGCTGCAGGTCCGCCAGCAGCAGGTCGACGATGGCCGCCAGGTCGGCGTCCGTAAGGGCGTGGAAGACGATCACCTCGTCGATGCGGTTGAGGAACTCCGGCCGGAACTGGACCCGCAGCGCCTCGGTGATCTGTCGCTTCATCTCCTCGTAGGCCCTGGCGTCGTTGGCGTCGCCGCGCTCCGTGAAGGCGGAGATGAACTGAGACCCTACGTTGCTGGTCATGATCAGCACGGTGTTGCGGAAGTCGACCGTTCGACCCTGGCCGTCCGTCAGCCGCCCGTCGTCGAGGACCTGGAGCAGGATGTTGAAGACGTCGGGGTGGGCCTTCTCGATCTCGTCGAGCAGGACGACCTGGTACGGCCGCCGCCGCACCGCTTCGGTCAGCTGGCCGCCCTCCTCGTAGCCGACGTAGCCGGGAGGCGCGCCGACCAGCCGCGAGACGGAGAACTTCTCCATGTACTCGCTCATGTCGATGCGGACCATCGCCGCGTCGTCGTCGAACAGGAACTCGGCCAGAGCTCGGGCCAGCTCCGTCTTGCCGACGCCGGTGGGCCCCAGGAACAGGAACGAGCCAATCGGCCGGCGCGGATCCTTGAGGCCAGCGCGGGCGCGCCGAACCGCGTCGGACACTGCCTGGACGGCCTCCTCCTGGCCCACGACGCGTCGATGCAGCCGCTCCTCCATCTGGACGAGCTTGGCCGTCTCGCCCTCGAGGAGCTTGGTCACGGGCACGCCCGTCCAGGCGGCCACGATCTCGGCGATGTCGTCTGCAGTCACCTCTTCCTTGAGCAGCCGGTCCGGGCCGGAGAGGGCGGCGATCGCCGCCTCCTGCTCCTTCATCCGCCCCTGCAGCTCGGGCAGCCTGCCGTACTTGAGCTGGGCGGCGGTGCCATAGTCGGTCTCGCGCTCGGCTTGGTCGATGCGAACCTGGAGGGCTTCGATCTCCGACTTGGTCGCCCGAATGGCCGAGATGGCGTCCTTCTCGGCCGACCAGCGCTGCTTCATGGCCGCGGCTTCCTCGCCGATCTCGGCCAGTTCGCGTTCCAGCGCCGCCAGGCGTGTCTTCGAGGCGTCGTCGGCCTCCTTGCGCAGGGCCTCACGTTCGATCTCGAGCTGGATGCGCCGGCGTTCGAGCTCGTCCAGCTCGATCGGCATCGAATCGATCTCCATGCGCAGCCGGCTGGCCGCTTCGTCCATCAGGTCGATCGCCTTGTCGGGCAGGAAGCGCTCGGTGATGTACCGGTTGGAGAGCGTGGCGGCGGCCACCAGCGCCGAGTCCGTGATGCGGACGCCGTGGTGGACCTCGTACCTCTCGCGCAGGCCGCGCAATATCGAGATGGTCTCCTCGACCGTCGGCTGGTCTACCAGAACGGGTTGGAAGCGCCGCTCCAGAGCAGCGTCCTTCTCGATGTGCTTGCGGTACTCGTCCAGGGTCGTGGCGCCGATGGTGTGGAGCTCGCCGCGGGCCAGCATCGGCTTGAGCAGGTTGGAGGCGTCCATGGCGCCTTCGGCGGCACCCGCTCCCACCACGGTGTGCAGCTCGTCGATGAAGAGGATGATCCGGCCCTCGGACTCCTTGATCTCCCGCAGGACGGCCTTGAGGCGCTCCTCGAACTCGCCGCGGTACTTGGCTCCGGCGATGAGCGAGCCCAGATCCAGGGAGATGAGCCGCTTGTCCTTGAGGGTCTCGGGAACGTCGCCCCGGACGATGCGCTGGGCCAGGCCCTCCACGACGGCCGTCTTGCCGACCCCCGGCTCGCCGATCAGAACGGGGTTGTTCTTGGTGCGGCGCGACAGGACCTGGATGACGCGGCGGATCTCCTCGTCGCGGCCGATGACCGGATCGAGCTTGCCGGCGCGCGCCTCGGCCGTCAGGTCGCGGCCGTACTTCTCCAGCGACTGGTACGTGCCCTCGGGGTTCGGGCTGGTGACGCGCTGGCCGCCCCGGACGCCGGCCAGAGCCCGCAGGATTGCCTCCTTGTTGGCCCCGTTACGGTCCAGCAGCTCCTGGCCCTCGCCGCCCCCCTCGGCGATGGCCAGGAGGAGGTGCTCCGTGGAGACGTACTCGTCTCGCAGGCGGCGAGCCTCCTGAGAAGCGCGCTCGATGGCACGCTTGAACCTGGGGTCGGCGGACAGCGAGCCGCCTTGGATCTTCGCCCGCTTGCTGAGGATCCCGGCCAGCTCGGCGCGGAAGCTCGGCACGTCGACGCGGAGACGCCGCAGCGTCTCCGCCGGGATGCCGTCGTCCGCCTCGACGAGCGCGGCAAGGAGGTGCTCCGAATCCAGGACCGGGCTCTGCATCTCCTCCGCCAGCCGTTGTGCAGCGACGATGGATTCCTGGGCCTTCTGAGTGAATTGGTCGAGGTTCATTGGCTGCTCTCAGCTCTTTCGCGGATTCGGCTGATGGATGTGGCGCAGGAACTCCTCCGCGGCCTTGCGTTGCTTGCCCTCCAGCCTACCGGGCATAACGACCCTGACCTTCACGTACAGCTCGCCCGAGCCCTCGCCCTTGAGGCGAGGCATGCCCTTGCCGGACAGCCGGAAGGTCTGGCCCTGCTGCGTCCCGGCGGGGATCTTCAGCAACACCCGACCGCCGAGCGTCTCCACCTCAACCTCGCCGCCGAGTAGCGCCTCCTGCAGCGTGATCGGCGTCTCGCGGGTGAGATCGGCCCCGTTCCGGCTGAAGATCGGATGAGGCTTGACCTTCGCGATGAGGTACAGGTCGCCCGCTCCATCGCCGGTTCCGGCCTTGCCGCTGAGGCGGATCTTGCTGCCCGTCTCGACTCCCGGCGGAACCTTGACCTCGAGGCGCCGTTCGCCGACCTGGACGAGTCGGGCCGAACCGTGGAAGGCCTCCTCCAGACTGAGGTCCACCTCGACCTCGATATCGCCTGGGTGCCCGCCGGGCTGGCCGGCGCGGCCGCCCGCCGTCCTGCCGTCACGGGCACCGCTTCTGCCGACGTCCACAGCTCCCGCTCCCTCGAAGCGCATCTGCGAGAGGATGTCCTCGAGGGTACCGCCCGAGCGGCGGCCGGTGCCGGCGCCGGTCCTGGTTCTGGCCGTGGCGGTAGTCCGGACAGGATCGGCCGTGGCCCCGCCGCCGAAGAACATGCGAAAGAAGTCCGAGAAGCCCTCCGCATCGGAGCTGTGGAACTCGTAGCGGACACTCCCGCCCGGCCCGCTTTGGGCGTAGCCGGCGAACGGCCCGCCCGGCCCGAATGGATCGCCGCCGAGTGGGCTCCTGCCAGCCCCGAACGGGCTGCCGGCCGCCCCGGCCCCCGCTCGCGCGTACTGCTCCCAGTTCGCGCCGAGCACGTCGTACTGCTTGCGCTTCTGTGGATCGGCCAGGACCTCGTTGGCCTCGTTGACCTCCTTGAAGCGCCTCTCCGCGGTCTTATCGCCGGGATTCCGGTCAGGGTGAAGCTCGCGAGCCAGTCGCCGGTAAGCCTTCTTGATCTCCGCCGGAGTGGCCGTCCTCGGCACTCCCAGCGTCTTGTAGTAGTCCCTGTACTCCATCGGCCCCTCCTGGCCCGGCCTTAAGCAATGGCGGGCGGCTGGTCGACCGGCGGGAACCCGGGTCGAACCCGACCCTCGGGGCCGGTCTCCGTCTCAGCTTCCTTGCCGCCCTCGGACCTGCTCGGTCCGGCGCTGAGCGGTGTCGGCTTGCGCCGGAGGGCCGCTTCGAGCACCTGGTCCATGCTGTCGACCGTCACGAGCTTGATCTGCTTGCGGATCTCCTCGGGGATGTCCCGCAGATCCTTCTCGTTCTTCTTCGGTAGGATGACGATCTTGGCGCCGGAGAGGTGCGCCGCCAGGATCTTGCTCTTGAGCCCACCGATCGGCAGGACTCTGCCGCGGAGGGTGATCTCACCAGTCATGGCCACGTCCTTTCGGACGGGAGTGCCGGTGAAGGCGCTGATCATGGCCGTGGCCATGGTGATCCCCGCCGAGGGGCCGTCCTTGGGGATGCCGCCGGCCGGCACGTGGATGTGGAGGGTGTTCTTCTCGAAGACCTCGCGCTTGATGCCGAGATCTGCAGCATGGGCGCGGATCCACGACAGGCCTGCCCGCGCCGACTCGCGCATCACCTCGCCGAGCTGGCCGGTGAGGATGAAGTCCTCCTTGCCCTCCATGAGTGTCACTTCGATGGCGATGACGTCACCGCCGACCTCGGTCACGACCAGGCCGGTCGCGGAGCCGATCTGGTCCTCGGCCTCCAGCTCGCCGTACTCGAAGCGCTGCGGGCCCAAGTATTCGGCCAGCTTCTTGCAGTCCACGACGGTCCTGCGCTTGCGGCCCTCGGCGACTGCCCGGGCCACCTTGCGCATGACGTTGGCGATCTCGCGTTCGAGGTTGCGGACGCCGGCTTCGTGGGTGTAGGAGCGAACCAGCTCGACCATCGCCTCGTCCGTGATGGCGATGCGCTTGTCGGTCAGGCCGTGGTTCTTCATCTGCTTGGGGATGAGGAACCGCTTGCCGATCTCGATCTTCTCCTGCTCGGTGTAGCCCGGCAGCTGGACGACCTCCATGCGGTCGCGCAAGGCCGCAGGAATCGGGTCGAGCAGATTGGCCGTGGTAATGAAGAGCACCTTGGTGAGGTCGAACGGCACCTCCAGGTAGTTGTCCTGGAAGGTGTTGTTCTGCTCCGGGTCGAGCACCTCGAGGAGGGCCGAGCTCGGATCGCCACGGAAGTCCATGCCAATCTTGTCGACCTCGTCGAGCATGAAGACCGGGTTGTTGGAGCCGGCCGTCTTGATGTTCTGAATGATCCGGCCGGGCAACGCCCCGATGTAGGTGCGGCGATGGCCACGAATCTCAGCCTCGTCGTGGATGCCGCCCAGGCTCATGCGCACGAACTTGCGGCCCATGGCGCGGGCGATGCTCCTGCCGAGCGAGGTCTTGCCGACGCCGGGCGGTCCGACGAAAGCGAGGATGGGACTCCGCAGCGTGTCGGCCAGGCTCCGAACGGCCAGGTATTCGAGGATGCGCTCCTTGATCTTCTCCAGGCCGTAGTGGTCCTCGTCGAGGATCTTGGCCGCGGACTTGATATCAAGGTTGTCCGTCGTGGCCTGATTCCAGGGCAGGGCGATCAGCCAGTCGACATACGTCCGGATGACACCGACCTCGGGCGAGGCCGACGGGATCCGGCTCATGCGGTCGATCTCCTTGAGCGCCCGAGTCTTGACCTCCTCGGACATCCCGGCGGCTTCGACCTTCTCGCGCAGTTCGTTGATCTCGGCCATCTGCGGGTCGTCTTCGCCGAGCTCGCGCTGGATCGCCTTGAGCTGCTCGCGCAGGATGTACTCGCGCTGGGTCTTGTCCATCTCGGACTTGACCTCGGACTGGATCCTGCCCTTCAGCTCGAGGATCTCGATCTGGCGACCGAGGAAGTTGGAGACGAGCTTGAGCCGCTCGAGGACGTCGATCGTCTCGAGGAGCTCTATCCGCTGTTCGGTGGAAAGGTCCGGGCTGTAGGCGACCATGTCGGCCAGCAAGCCAGGCTCGCTGATGTTGCGCGCGGCCACGGCCGCCTCGGGCGGCACCGGAGCCCCGTTGGCCACGTACTGCTCCATCTGGGCCTGGACCGTGCGCATCAGCGCCTGGACCTCGATGCCCTCTGGCGTGACGTCTTCGATCTCCTCGGCCCGGATGATGATGTACGGGCTCGTCTGTGCGAAGCCGATCACCCGCAGGCGGCTCTGGCCCTGGACGATGGCCCGAACGGTGCCATCCTGAAGCTGCACCACCTGGGCGATCTTGGCCAGGGTGCCCACGGCATAGAGCTCCGAGGGATCGTCGATCTCCTCGCGTTCCGCCTGGCGCTGAGTCACAAGGGCGATCGGGCCGCTCGACTCAACGGCGGCATTGAGGGCGGCGACGCTCTTCTCGCGCCCAACCTGGAGCGGCACGATCATCTCGGGGAAGATGACCGTCTCGCGCAGTGCGACGAGGGGAAGCTCGCGGACGCCTGGCGCCTGGACGCGCGGCTCGTCAGCCTGGACGAGCTGGACGCGGTGCTCGTCTTCGGGGACGTGCTCATCGTCCTTGACTCGCTGCTCGTCGTCCTTGTCGGCGGGGCGGTCAGTCATTGGAATCTCCTGATCGAGTCGTGGTCACGCGGGTGGCCACTATACGTGTGATGTGCCGTGGCGCCGTTGCAGCCGGCTCGCCGGTCTGGCTGGCAGTCCCGCCGTCGTCCGAGGCGCCGTTCCCATCTGCTGAGTCTCGGTCTGGCTGGTCGGTGGCTTCACCCGTTTGAGGCTGGCGAGCGGCCGCAACCGCGCCAGCCTCATGGGCCTGGTTGTCGTCGAAGAGCGCTTCGAGGATCCTCGTCCCGAGGCGCTCCTCGAGCTCGAATAGCAGCTTGACGCCGGCAAGGTTGACGCCTCGCTCCTGGGTCAGTCGCCTGATCCAGAGAATGCGGCGGATGTCGTTCTCGGAGTAGAGGCGGATGTTCGTGGGCGTTCGGGCGGGCGCCAGCAGACCCTCGTCCTCGTAGATCCGCAAGGTCCGCGGGTGAGCCTGCACGAGGCCGGCCGCGACGCTTATCACGAAACAGGGTCTGGCGGGATCTCGCTGGAAACGCCGATCGAACACGGTCTGCCTACTTCGACTCGATCCTGGCAGGCTGCGCATGGCCGTTGGCCGAGCTGATCTTGATCTGCCGCGGCTTCACCTGCTCGGCCTTGGGGATGCGGAGCGTCAGCACGCCGTCCTCGAACGTCGCCTTGGCCTTGTCGGGCTCGAGCCCGGCAGGCAGAGTCATGGTCCGGGTGAAACGACCGCGCCGAATCTCCTGGAGGATCGTAGCGCCCTCCTCTTCCTTGCGGGAAGATCGGGTCTCCCCCGAGATTGTCAGGGTGTTGCCCTCGACCGTGATGTCCACCTCTTCCGGCTTCACGCCGGGCAGGTTGGCCTCGAGGACGAAGTCGTCGTCCGTGGCGTAGACGTCCATCGGGACGAGGTCGCCCTGACCCCAGCTCCACGTCCGCGGGTTGACGAAGCTCTCCTCGAAGAGCCTATCCATCGCCTGGCGCAACGACAGCAGGTCGCCAAAGGGGGACGGAGTGCGGCGAACGATGGTCATGACAGCACCTCCAACCGGCCGGGTTCTGGTTGTCTGGGCGGCCCACCGCGGGCCTTCCGACCGACCGAATGTCACATCGGGACCATAGAACCTTGACAATAAGATTGTCAAGATGGTTGCGCCGAGTGAGGCCGGGTTCAGCTCGACCCGTGATCTGGCCGGCAACCTCCGCTACTACAACGAGGAGCCAGCACGGGCAGGCTTGCAGCTGGCAAGACTCCGTTGCAAGCACTCATCTGAGCTCCGAAGATGAGGCCACGATGACCGAGATGTGTCACTACATCTCGGAGGCTGTTCAAGCTAGGGCGTCGAGCCGCAGCCTGCGCGGGAGCGACCCGCCGACATCGGCTCGATTCTTGCGGTTTGCCAATGGTATTTGCGTCGAGTGAGGTCCGACGTGGCCAATCGGTCCGCTCGAGGCCGCGCGGGCACCAGCTCCCAGCCCGAGACGTCTCTATACGCAACTAGTAGTGGCATCCCGCAAGAATCGGGCGCCTTCGACGCCTGTCGGCCTGGCTCGTGGCGCCACACGGGGCTCGGTCTTCCCTCTGCGCAACTGGTATTGGCATCCCGCAAGAGTGGCGATGCCGTTCGCCCCGGCCGGCGGTTCCGGTGCCGCCGCGATCCCGCCCGCCCGCGCCGTGCCGCCGCCCGCCCGCGCCTCGCCGGCCCGGGCTAGGCCCCGGCTTCGTCTGCAGTGCTGGCTCCCATCAGCAGCTTCTGCAGCTCGCCCTCGCATTCAGTGCGGCCGATGCCGATGATCTTGTCGCCCTCGCGCAACTCGGTGTCGGAGCGGACCGAGATCGCGCGCTCTTCGCGGATGACGGCAAAGATGGAGCAGCCGTCCGGCAGCGCCAGGCTCCCAGCCAGCTGGCCCACCGCCGGGGAGCCTTCGCGCAGCTGAGCTTCAACGAGCTCTAGCTCGCCGCCGCCCAGGGCGGCCAGGATGAGTAGGTCGTGGACTGGGATGTCGGCCTCGATCGAGCCCAGGATCATGCGCGTCGGCGAGACGATCTCGTCCACGCCCAGGTGCTTGAACAGGCTCTCGTTCTTGGGGTTGTTGACCCGGGCGATCGTCCGAGGCACGTCGAAGTGGTGCTTGGCCATCTGGCAGATGACGAGGTTGTCCTCATCGTCGCCGGTGACCGCAGCCACGATGTCCGCGCGGTTGGCGCCGGCCTCGCCGAGATACTTGCCCTCGCAGCCGTCGTGAGGAATGACGATCGATCCGATCTCCTCGGTGATCTGGGCGGCCCGCGTGCGGTCCCGCTCCATCAGCGCCACCTCGTGGCCCGACCCGATGAGTTCGCGCGCCAGGAAGTACCCGACTTTGCCGCCGCCTACGACGATGACGAACACGTCAGCCTCCTACCCGCGCTCAACTCTGCCGGCGCGGAAAGCCGATGCGCCGTGCTCGGGCTACGTCGGGCGCGCTCGTGGTTGCAGCCTGGTCACCGGCGGCTCCGGTCGTGCCGGGTCCGACGAGCGGCGTCTCTTCCGCCTGTGCGGCGGCAGGTCGGACCGCAGAGAGAGCCGTGGATGGGTGCGGGTGCTGGTGCCCCGGTGTCTGGGGAGTGTCGATGCCGGGGCCAGTCTGCATCGGCAGGTCGAGGTAGGTGGCCACGGCATCGACGAGCACATTGGTGCGGCAGAGCGTGAACACTCCCAGCTCGGCGTAGGCCGCCGCGCGCACCGGGTCGTTGATCTTGGCGATCACCCGGGGGACCTCCAGGTTCTCGGTG
>JBEKPL010000011.1:0-55212 GCA_049520815.1 Candidatus Limnocylindrales bacterium | reverse complement strand
AGCGACAGATGGTCCGGAGCGAGCCGCAGCGCCGCGTCCAGGGTCGCCTCCCAGCTCTCCAGCGATTGACCCGGCACGTCATAGAGCAGATCGAGATTGACGGAATCGATGCCTGCGGCCCGAGCCTCCGCCACGGCCGCGGCCACGTCCTCCGGAGAGTGGCGCCGGCCGAGGCGTCGCAGCTCGACGCCGCTCAGGCTCTGGGCGCCGAACGAGATGCGGTTGACGCCGAGCCGCCGGAACGCAGCCAGGTCGCCCCGCTCGTCCGTACCCGGGTTGGCCTCGAGACTGATTTCCGCCTCGGGCGCGAGCCCGAAGTGCGTCCGTACGATCGCGAGCAACCGCAGAAGCCACTCCCCGGGGACGAGGGAGGGCGTGCCGCCTCCGAAGTACACGCTCGCCAGAGGCGGGCGATCGCCCGTTTCCGGCGCACCGAACGTGGCGTCCAGGAGCTCGGCACGCAGCTCGAGCTCCCGACCCACGGCCTCGTACAAGCGATCGGTCCGCGCCCTGGGCCCGCGGGCATCGGCTCCCGCGTAGACCACGAAGTCGCAGTAGGGGCAGCGCGCCACACAGAACGGCAGGTGGACGTAGAGAGCGACGGGCGGCTCAGATCGGGTCACGCACAGAGGGTAGCCCAGCAGCCGATCCTCGCCGGCCGGCGTCTGACCGCCGGGTGGGCGAGCCTGGTGTGTCAGGCCGGACTGAGATCAGTGGTCTTGCCGCCCCGGCGTCCGGCGAGTGACTCCGCGGACGATCGAGCGGACCCAGGCGGCCGGCGTACTCGCGCCGAGGACAGCACCAATGTCTCGGATCGCCGCCGGGACAGCTCGATCGCCGTGGCCGGACGGCCCCATAGCCTCGAGACCGCGCGGCTCGGCGCCGAGACCGGCGAGTGCCGCCCGCCGCGCATCCCGCCAGCCCTCCGGCGGGCGCCGTCGCCGCTCCACCTCTTCCGGCTCGAGACCGGCCGGTGCCACCTGGCCGGCGTGGCCGGTGAAGACGAACAGGGCGAACGAGGTCCCGGCGTGGCCGATTATCGCCGCCCCGATGCCGCCGGTGGCAAGGGTTGCCCAACCTCCGAGCAGGCCCAGACCGAACGCCGGCAGCAACATGAAGCGGTTCCGACCCGGGGCCGCCAGGCGGGTGGCGAGGACGTACGCGAGCGTGGCGACGAGGATGCAGACTACGTGCGCCAGACCGATCGAAACGAGCGTCCCCAGGAGCGCTCCGCGGAAGGTCGCCTCGTCGATGACCGCCGTCCCGATGGCGTTGAGGGCCGCTCCCGGATAGGCGCGGGCATCCGGAAACCGCGGCCCGCCGTACCGGAACCATGCAAAGGCGGCCATCTGGAGCGTCCCCAGCATGGCCAGAGCCACGCCGCACACAAGAGCTTCCGATCGATGGCCCACGAGGAGGAGCAACACGTCGTGCGGCTGTGGGTGCACCAGGTAGATCACCGCCAGCAGCGTCAGGCCGATCGTGTACCAGGACAACCTGGTCCAGGTGCTCCGCCGGCGCCCCGGCTCGTCGTACTCGGCCGCGCCGAATCGCTCGGACTCGAGGCGCAGTAACAGCAACAGCATGAAGAAGCCGGCCGCGATGAGGACCCGGATCGACTCCTCGCTCATACCTCATCCATTCGCAGAACCGCCAGGAACGCCTCCTGCGGTATTTCGACGTTCCCCACCCGCTTCATGCGCTGCTTGCCCTCTTTCTGCTTCTCGAGCAGTTTGCGCTTGCGGGTGATGTCTCCTCCGTAGCACTTCGCGAGGACGTTCTTCCTCATTGCCGCAACGGTTTCCCGGGCGATGACGTTGGAGCCGATCGCGGCCTGAACGGCAACCTCGAACATCTGGCGCGGGATGAGCCCCCGGAGGCGGTGGACCAGCTCGCGGCCGATCGCCTGCGCTCGATCCCTATGGACGATGACCGACAGCGCATCGACCGGCTCGCCGGCGACCAGCACGTCGACCTTCACCAGGCCGGCGGGCCGGTAGCCGATCTCCTCGAAGTCCATCGAGGCATAGCCCTGCGTTCGCGTCTTGAGCTGGTCGTAGAAGTCGACGATTACCTCGGCCAGTGGCAGCTCGAAGTTGATCAGAACGCGCTGCGGGTCCAGGTACTCCATGTTCACAAACGTGCCCCGCCGGTTCTTGGCCAGCTCCATGAGCGTGCCGATGTAGCCCGTTGGAGTGACGATTCCGAGCTTCACCCAGGGCTCCAGGATCTCCTCGATCTCACCGGCGTTGGGCATCTTGGACGGGTTGTCGACGGTCACCCTTCCTTGGCCGTGCATCAGGACGACTTCGTACTCGACCGACGGCGCGGAGGCGATCAGCTCCTGGCCGAACTCGCGCTCCAGCCGCTCCTGGACGATCTCCATGTGCAGCAGGCCGAGGAACCCGCACCGGAAGCCGAAACCGAGTGCGACCGAGCTCTCGGGCTCGAAGCTGAAGCTGGCGTCGTTGAGATGCAGCTTCTCCATGGCATCGCGCAGCAGCGGGTAGTCGGAGCCGACGATCGGGTAGATGCCGGCGAACACTAGGCTCTTGGCCGGCTGGTAGCCTGGGAGCGGCTCGGGTGCGGGGACGGCCACGGTCGTGACCGTGTCGCCGACCTGGGCCTCGCGGACACTCTTGAGGCCGGTCGCCACGTAACCCACCTCGCCGGCGCGCAGCTCCGGGACGGGCACCAGCTGCGGCCGGAAGAAGCCAAGCTCCACGAGCTCAGCCTCGGCCCCCGAACCCATCAGCCGAATGACGTCGTGCTGGTGGAGGGTCCCTTGGGCAAGCCGGATGTAGCAGACGACGCCCTTGTACGAGTCGTAGTGGGAGTCGAAGATGAGGGCCTGGAGCGGCTTCTCCGGGTCGCCCTTGGGCGCCGGCACGCGCTGCACGATCGCCTCCAGGATCTCAGGGACGCCGGTCCCGTCCTTGGCCGACGTGAGGAGGACCTCTTCTCGCGGCATCGCCAGGACGTTCTCGAGCTCCTCGATGACGAGGTCCACCTGGGCGGACGGCAGATCGATCTTGTTCAGGACGGGGATGATCGTCAGGTTCTGCTTGAGCGCCAGGTGGACGTTGGCGAGCGTCTGAGCCTCGATCCCCTGCGTCGCATCCACGACCAGGATCGCGCCGTCGCAGGCCTGCAGGGAGCGGCTGACCTCATAGCTGAAGTCGACGTGCCCGGGAGTGTCGATCAGATTGAGGCCGTATACCAGGCCGTCTGACGCCGTGTACTCGAGCCTGACCGCGCGAGCCTTGATCGTGATCCCGTGCTCGCGCTCCAGATCCATCGAGTCAAGCACCTGGCTCGTCATCTGGCGCGCGTCGATGGTGTGCGTCAGCTCCAGCAGCCGATCCGAGAGCGTCGTCTTGCCGTGGTCGATGTGGGCGATGATCGAGAAGTTGCGCAGGCGGGCCTGGGGAATCCGGTCAGTCACGGCGGGCAGTGTAGCCTGGCTAGGCCCGGCATCGGAGCAAACCGTTTGCGGGTAGTGTCTCAGTTTGGCTGGGCAGGTACCACGTCGAACGATTGCGGATCCACCGCCAAGGTCCGTGCGATGAGCAAGCGCGCACCGTCGAGAACGTGTCGATGGTCGGGAACGAAGAGGTGGACGATCGGCAACTCAAGGATCGTGACATCCACAGCGTCGGGGCCCATGGCCCACAAGACCCCATAGATGGGTCGTTCTCCTTGAGCAATTCGCCGTCGATCGGCCTCGATGGCGGTGCGCAGCCGAGCGCGGGAGCCCTTGACGCTCATGGAGGGAAGTCTAGACGCCAATCGAGCGGGGCCGCGATCTCTTCGAGGCTCCAGACGTGATCCGCGATGCCAGCCCATTGGCGCCAAATGACGCCCTCCTAGACGGGGGCCAAGGAATGACCACCAATGTAGCCAAATGATCAAACTACACAGTGTTGCAGTCGCTCCTGCGGGATCACTGGGTCCTCGGGGCGTGGCCGATGCTGGTGTCAGGGGCCGCGCGAAGGCGCACGCGGGCGCGAGCCGATACTGGGCGGTGGGAGCGTAGCACGCAACCGGCGTTCGCCGATGAAGCTACCGGACGCCGCTGTGAGTCCCTGCTCAGTGCTCGAGCGACGGCCCCGCGAACGCCCGGCTCAGTACTCGACGACCCTCGGGAGCTTCTTGGCCTGCTCGATCCAATCGGTGACCATCTCCAGAGTGGGGAGGCGGCGGACCAGGTTGCGGGCGGCGTTGGCCTCGGCCATGGTCTGGGTCAGGTTCGCGGCGTTGCGATAGGACAGCTCCGGGATCGAGTCGACGCCGGCGACCTCGAGCAGGTCGGAGTACTCGGACCCGACACCGTCGATGCGATAGAGGTCCACGCGGTTGACCCATTTGAGGATCAGGACGCGGCCGATGCCGCTCGCCGCCTCCAACTCCTCGCGGCCTTTCTGGGTGGCCCCACGCTGCAGCAGATCGTCGGTCGTCTTGACCCCGACCGCCTCGAGCTTCTCGCCGTAGACCGGCCCGATCCCTTCGACGTCGACGATGTTCATTCGGGAAGCCTCCAATGAGCGGTGCGTCAAGACAGGTTCTGAATGGCGATTATGCGCCGTGGCCGCGATGGTGGATAGGATCGCGCCGCGCCCGCGCGATTGCCGGACACGACGGCCTGTCGACACGGCCTGTCGACGCGTCACGCGCGCACTCTGGTACCATCAACCGTCGCGCCGGGCGGCGTCCAACTCGGTTGCCTGTCGCCTTCCTTTTGCAGCATAGAGGTCTTCGAACTTGGCCAAGACGCCCCGAGGCTGGACCGGCGCCCGCACGCCGTCAGCGATCAAGCGGGTCCGCCAGGCACAGCGCCGGCGGGCCATCAACCAGCCGCGCAAGAGTGCGGCGAAGACGTACGTCGCCAACGCGTTGGCGGTCGCCGGCGACGGAAACGAGACCGAGACCGCGGTGGCTCTCGCAGAGGCCATGAGCGCCCTGGACAGGGCCGCGAAGGTCGGTGCGATTCACCCGAACAACGCCGCCCGCCGCAAGTCCCGCCTGGCCATCAAGCTCAACGCTCTTGCCGAAGGCGTCGCCGTCCAGCCGACCGGGCGTGCCACAAAAACCACCGGCACGGCCGCGGCCGTGAAGGCCGCCAGGACGCGCATCGCCACGGCCAAGGCCAGCAAAGCCAAGGGCCCGCAGACGGCCGCCGGCAAGGCCAAGGCCGCTCTCTCCAAGACCGCCCGCGCCGAAGCCGCTTCCGCGGCGGCTGCCGCTGCCGCGCCGGTGAAGGCCGCTCCCGCGAAGGCCCCAGCCAAGACTGTGGCCAAGACCGCTGCGAAGGCCGCCGAGAAGCCGGCACCCAAGGCCGCTCCCGCGAAGGCCCCAGCCAAGACTGTGGCCAAGACCGCCGAGAAGCCGGCACCCAAAGCCCAAGACCGCCGAGAAGCCGGCACCCAAAGCTTCGGCGCCCAAGAAGCCAAAGCCCTGACTCTTTCGATCGAGAGTGCATGCAGGGCCAGGCCGGACGACCTGGCCCTCGTGATTCGGAGGCCGACGTGTCCGATCCAAGGGCCCGGGCCCGAGAGCTCGCCCGGGACGCGATAGCCCGCGGAGACGTGACGGGCTGGTTCGAGCAGCTGTACGTGGAATCGGAACGCGGCGGCTTCGCCATCTCCTGGGTGGACCTCGCCCCGAATCCGTATCTGGTCGCGTGGCTCGAGCGAGGGCCCGCTCCGCCCCGGGGCCGCGCCCTCGTCGTCGGCTGTGGCTATGGTGATGACGCCGAGCTACTTGCCGAGCGCGGCCTGGAGGTCACGGCCTTCGACATCGCACCGTCTGCCGTGGCCCGGTGTCGGAGCCGCTTCCCGGAATCGCGAGTCGAGTACCTGGTCGCAGACGCGCTCCGGCCGCCAGCCGACTGGGTGGCGGCGTTCGACTTCATCTTCGAGGCGTACACGATCCAGGTCCTGCACGGCGAAGCGCGCACGGCTTGCGCCAGGTCGATCGGGCGCATGGTCGCTCCGGGCGGAAGGCTGCTGGTCGTGGCCCGCAGTCGCAAGGAGGACGACCCCGTCGGGACGATGCCGTGGCCGCTCACCCTGAGCGAGCTCGAAGAGTTTGCCGTGCCCGGGCTGGAGCTCGGCCGGCTCGACGAGGTTCTGGAACCCGGAGATCCGCCGGTACCACGGTTCGTGGCGGAGTTCGTGGCGGCGGTCCGTCTCATCTGACGCGGGGCCTCGACGCCGCGTCCGCAGTGACTCAATATCGGCGCTGCAACAGGCTACGCAGCGGGCTCGTCGGGTGGGCCGGAACCGTCCCGACGCCCGGCACCGCAAGATTGGGGAGATGCGATGACAGACTGGGGTGGGCCTTCGCTGGACTTCGGCCCGCTCGGGCCGCCCGACCAGGACAGTCCGATCAGGCACGAGACGATCGAGCTCGTTGGCCCGCATCTGCGGGTCAGCGGCACGATCTCACTTCTGCGGTTCAACCGGCTATCGGACCTGGTGAATCACAGCCGAGGCTACGTCAAGCTGACCGAAGCCCGCCTGCTTCGCCGGAACGGCGAGCCGACGAATCTCATCGTGCCGGAGTTGATGGTCAACCAGGACGAGATCACCTTCATCGGCCAGACTGTCGACGACGTCTCGACCACACCGCCGAGCAATCTTGGCGAGATGGACCGGCCGCTCATGGAGCGCGTCCCGCGCAAGCTCGTCATCTTCACGCCGGGACACACGCTGACGGGCACGATCAGTCTCTTCTCCGAGACCGACGTCGAGACGTTCGTGGATTCACCGGATCCGCGCTTCGTCGCACTGGTGGATGTAACGGCACGCTCGCTGGCAGACCGGCGGGTCATCAGCCACTTCGGCCTGGTCCTGATCAACCGCACGCAGATGACGGCGGCGTCGCTGCTCGAGAAGGCCGGCGGCGCGGACGAGACGGGGGTCCTAGTCGACTGAGCCCGCGGCCGCGGAAGCCAACGCAGTAGCGCGGATCAGCCGTCCGGATGCCGGCATCCTGCTCGCCTCCAAGCGCGACCTGGAGCCGCTTCGCGGCTGGGCGCGCGATCGCGGCTCGCATCCTGCCGCCGCTCCTCCCGGCTTCTATTAGCGCGATCTCGTTGCGCCGCCTCGCGAGCTGTCTCGAGCGGACAAGCCGAACTGACCTGGGGCTCGCTCGCCTGCGAGTCCGACTCAGGGCGCGTTTGGATCAGGGTGCGCTTGGGCTAGGCAAGACCGATTCGAGCCTCTGCAGATTCGCCCTCGTGCACGCCAGGTCCACGGTTAGGTGACCCATGACGCGCTCAGCGCTCCCTACTACCGGCAGAGATACTCGCGGGTCCTCGGTGCATACCACTGTGTAGGTGTAGGTGACTGGGAAGTCACCGAAGTCTCCCGGTTGGACGACGATGAAGACCGGTTGAGCTGTCTCGGTTGGCAGGGACGCAGTCGCCGCGGACGCCCCGGGCGGCGGCGCGCTTTCGGTCGAAGACTCGGCCCCCGGGCGGCGGCGCGCTTTCGGTCGAAGACTCGGCTATCTCGGCTACCAGGGATGTAGTCGCCGCGGACGCCCCGGGCGGCTGCGCGCCCTCGCCCCAGGGTTTGGCGGTCGCGATCGCGACAAAGACGACGGCGGCCGCCAACATGAGCGTCAGCAGGTGCGACTCGCCTCGCCGACGGATCGGCGTGAGGGTCGGGCCGCTTGCGAACTCCCCTGGCGTGTCGGTACGAGCTGCTGCATGCTCGTCATTCATCGAGGCCCAGGATAGGTTGTTCGGGCTTCGCGTCAAGTCGCGAGGCGGCACGGTTCGGCCCCACTGTCGCGCCCTACTGCGCGAGTGTTGGCCGTGCCTTGACAGCCGATACGCCATGCCGAGTTGGGACTCGGTGTGCCCCCGGACCCCCTCGCCGAGGACTCTCACCTTGGCCAGCGTGCGCCAATGTCACAGAGGCCAGTAGCCTCGGCGGGTCGAGGCTACTGCTCTTAGTCGCCGCAGGCCTCGTCGGCCGATCAGGACGATCGGACGGGGTAGCCCACCAGATAGACGTACTCGAAGATCGGTGTGCCCGTGGAGACTGTGCCGATCTCCCAGGCATAGTCGGGTGCCCTGAGCTGCCCGCTCATCGCCTCCAGGTCCCGCGGCGAGTAGACCCGCAGGAGCGAGACGACCCCGTCCCAGCAAGTCGCGAGTGGCACGACGGGGATCAGGTAGGTCCACAGGAGGCGGGACCAGGACCGAGGCGTGATGAACGGGGTGAGGAGCAGGTACCCGAACAGCGTGCTGAGGGGCGCCAGCGCCAGCAGGAAGGGCGCCCAGGGGCGCGGCACGCGAACGTCGAAGACGCCGATGGCGACGCGCTTCTCGAACGCGTCCTGCAGGATCGACCTCGCATCCGTCGGCGCGAAGTGGTGGAACCCCTCGAACAGCGTGCGCATGCCCTTCAGAGATGGCGGCACGTTCAATGCGTCCACCGGCTCCGGGACGTACTCGACGCCCGGCTGCGATGTCGCCTCCCAGTGACGCAGCGCGGCGGGATGGGGGTACTTGTCGGTCAGCTTGACGCTGACGGGCCATCCAGCGTCCGCGAGCTGCCGCTGCAAGGGCCTCCAGGGACCCGCGCCGCCAGAGCAGAGATCGACGATCTCGGTCGTTTCGGCGTGCTGCATGGCCTTGACCAGCAGCGGCACCAAACCCGCCTGCCCCGAGCCGCGGGTGGCGACGAACTGCAGGTAGTCCGTCTGTATGCGACGAAAGGCCTGCGGATACCAGGGCAGATCGGTGAACTCGAATAGACGGAAGCGCCGCATGCCAGGTATCCCCTCGCGAGTGATGGCTGGACAAGGATAGCGGCGCGAGTACGTGAGGGCCGGCTGCTAGCTCGTGCCCCTGGTCATGGCGAAGCCGTTGCCGGACTAAGCCGCCCGAGGCTTGTTGCGCGGTGCCGGCCAGCGCACAATGCCGCCCAGCGGGAGGAAGGCAGAGGGAGCCTTCGGGTCCCCTGGGCGCAGTCCGTCACGATCGGCGCAGAGCTTCGCGCAGTGCCAAATGGCAGAACCGATCCTCCCCAGCCAGGAGGGTTCCATGCGGCACACGGGTCGAGTTATCTCGTTGGGCGCGCTCGCCGTCTTGCTCCTCTCACTACCTGCGATCAGCTTCGCTGCCGATCCCAAGGATCCGATGCGAGAACCGGGTAGCGCACCTGCGGCAATGGTCCCCGCCGCTCTCACGCTGGTGCCTGGGGCGACGGTCGGCACGGTCGGCATCTCCGACGCGGTCGTCTACGCGGACACAGCGGGTGGGACGATCGTTGTCTTCAACCCCGTTTCTGCCAGCTTCGTGTACAACTCCTGGACCGGATACCCCGTCCTAGCCTCCCTCGGGCTCCCGGCGGGTGCGACGCTCTGGCAGGTCGATGTGTACGGCTATGCCACGGGCGCCACATTTCAATCCTGGAACCTAGCCGACGAGAACATCGCCAACGGCGGCTATCACGACGTGGCCGGGAGCGCGCCCACCTCGTCCGGGCCCGGGATCGTCACGGCGAAGATGTCTTTCCCGAGCGGCCTGACGCTGGCGCCGGGCCACAGCTGGTATGTGGTCCTCGCTAGCACGTCCGCTACCAGCGGATTCTCCGGGGCGATCTTCCAGTACACCTTGCCGACCCTCTCACTCGTGCCGATGACCCCGGTCCGGGTCTTCGACTCCCGCTTCAGCAGCCGGGTCGTCCAGGGGGCGCCGCGGACGATCAACGTGAAGGATGCGATCAACGTCAGCACCGGTGCGGTGACGACTCCGAACGCGATCCCCCAGGGGGCCAAAGCAGTCTCGTATACGGTCACCGCCACCAACACCGGGATAGCCGGCTTCGTCAGCGTCCTGCCCGGCACGAGCACGACCGTGACGGCCTCGACAGTCAACTGGACGGGTTCGGGGGCAACGATCGCGGCCGGCGGGATAGTCAGCCTCGGAACCGGAACGGCGGAGCGCCAGGTCACCCTCGTCGTCGGCGGCGGCGGGAGTTCGAGCACCGACGTCATCGTCGACATTACCGGCTACTTCCGGTAGCGCCGAAGTCCGCTGGCGACCCCTCGGCCACCTGGCCGGGGGTCGCCTTGTGCATCAGGGGCCACGACGCCGCCGCTCGACTGGCCTGTCTACGCCGGGATCGTCGGCGACCAGCGGAGCGGGGGCCGGGGAGCCTTGCTGCCGAACTGGGTTGTGCGGTCCCTCGCGCCGGGAGTAGCTCTCGCTAGCGAGTGTGCGCAAATGTCACCCGATCGGGAGAACTCCCCGGAATCGAAAGAGCCGGCCCCGAAGGACCGGCTCTCTGTGTTTGCGACCGACCTACGGCTTGACGCCCGCCAGGGCCCCCCGACCCAGGTAGAGAGACGCGTCGCCCAGCTCTTCCTCGATGCGGAGGAGCCGGTTGTACTTGGCGACCCGCTCGGAGCGGGACGGGGCTCCGGTCTTGATCTGGCCCGTGCCCATCGCGACCACGAAGTCGGCGATGGTCGTGTCCTCGGTTTCGCCGGAGCGGTGGCTGACCATGGCCGTCCAGCCGGCGCGTCGCGCCATGGCGATCGCGTCGACGGTCTCGGTGATGGTGCCGATCTGGTTGAGCTTGATGAGGACCGAATTGGCGGACGACTCCCGGATGCCGCGGGCGATGAAGGCCGGATTGGTCACGAAGAGATCGTCCCCGACGAGCTGGACCTTCGAGCCCAGACGCTTGGTCAGCTCCGCCCAGCCCGCCCAGTCTTCCTCGGCCAAACCGTCCTCGAGGGAGATGATTGGGTACTTCGAAATCCACTTCTCCCAGAGATCGATGAGCTGGCCCGAGTCGAGGGTCCGGCCCTCCCGCTCGAGGCGGTACTGCCCGGTCACGTTGCCAGCACCGGTTCCTTCGACCAGGACTGAGCTGGTCGCCGGATCCAGGGCGATGGCGACCTCGTCACCGGGCTTGTAGCCGGCCTTCTCGATGGCCCGGAGGATGACCTCGACCGCGGCCTCGTTCGAAGGCAACGACGGCGCGAAACCGCCCTCATCGCCCTGGCCCACGGAGAAGCCCTCTGCGCTCAAGATCGACTTCAGGGCGTGGAAGACCTCGGCACCCGCCCGAAGAGCATCGGCGAAGGTCGCCACGCCGACGGGGGCGACCATGAACTCCTGGAAGTCCGTCGAGTTCACGGCGTGCTTGCCGCCGTTGAGGATGTTGAAGAAAGGAACGGGCACGATCCGCGCCCCCACGCCACCGAGGTAGCGGTAGAGCGGCATCTCATAGCTGGCAGCGACCGCGTGGGCCGCCGCCAGCGAGACGCCCAGGATGGCGTTCGCGCCGAGCTTGCCCTTGTTGGGCGTTCCGTCGAGGGCGATGAGGGCCGCGTCCAGCCCGGCCTGATCGGCCGCGTCGGTACCGAGCAACTCGGGCGCGATTACCTCGCGGACGTTGGCGACGGCCTTCAGAACGCCCTTTCCGCCGTACTTGGTCTTGTCGCCATCGCGCAGCTCGACGGCCTCGTTCGCGCCCGTCGATGCACCCGACGGGACGGCCGCGCGACCGACCGACCCGTCGACCAGGACGACGTCGACCTCTACGGTCGGATTGCCGCGCGAGTCGAGGATCTGGCGGGCTTCGATAAGATCGATTGTCGTCATCGATTACTCCCTGCGGCGGGGCGGTCCTGCAGCACGGCCACGCCGGGCAGCTCCTTGCCCTCCAAGAACTCGAGCGACGCTCCGCCGCCCGTGGAGATGTGGGTCATCTTGTCCGCCAGACCCTGCTGGTCGACCGCGGCCACGGAGTCGCCGCCACCGACGACGACCGTCGCACCCGCCTGAGCCCGTCCGGCCAGGAAGCGGGCGATCTCCTTGGTACCAACCGCAAAGGTGGGGATCTCGAAGACCCCGAGGGGTCCGTTCCAGAAGACCGTGCGGGCAGGCTCGAGCGCCTTGCGCATCGCGTCGAGACTGGCCTTGCCGACGTCGACGATGTTCCAGGAGGCAGGGACCTTGTCGGCGGGCAGGGTCTTGTACTCGCTGCCGCGGGTGACCTCCTTGGCCACGACCACGTCGGTGGGGAGGACGATCTTGGTGCCGTGCCGTTCGGCGGACGCCATGATCGCCTTGGCGTCTTCGATTCGATCAGGCTCGGCCAGGCTCTTGCCGACCGACTTGCCCTGGGCCAGCAGGAAAGTGTTGGCCATTCCGCCGCCGATCACGAGCACGTCGACCTTGTCGACCAGGTTGCGCAGGACCTTGATCTTGCCCGAGACCTTGGCCCCGCCGATGATGGCCGCGAAGGGTCGCTCCGGGTTCTCCATGAGCTTGCCCAGGAACTCGATCTCCTTCTCCATCAGGAGGCCCGCATACGCCGGCAGGAGGTGGGCGATCCCCTCCGTTGATGCGTGGGCGCGATGGGCGGTGCCGAAGGCGTCGTTGACGTACACGTCGGCGTAGCTGGCCAGCGTTTTGGCGAACGCCGGGTCGTTCGTCTCTTCTTCCGCGTGGAACCGCAGATTCTCGAGGAGGATGATCTCGCCCGGCTTGAGGCGCTTGATGGCATCTTCGGTGCCGACCCCCAGCGCGTCGCCGGTCACAGGTACGGGCATCTTCAGCAGCTGCGAAAGCCGCTCGGCAACGGGCCGGAGGCGCATGCTGTCCTGGACCTTGCCGTCCGGCCGGCCCAGATGACTGGCCAGGATAACGATGGCGCCCTGGGCGAGCAGCGCCCTGATGGTCGGCAGGGCGGCCACGATCCGGCTGTCGTCGGTGATCTTGCCGTCCTCGAGAGGGACGTTGAAATCGACGCGGACGAAGACGCGCTTGCCCGCCGCGTCCAGGTCCCTGATTGTGAGCTTGTTCATCGGTACCTCGGGTTAGCTGAGGCCGGATCGCGGGGCCGGAGGCTGTACGGCCGGCCCCGCTCCGGATGCGAGGCTACGGCTACAGGCGCTCGGCGATGAACTTGGTCAGATCCGCGACGCGGCAACTGTAACCCCACTCGTTGTCGTACCAGGCCAGGACCTTCACGAACTTGCCGGTGCCGCCGACGACCATCGTCAGGGCGGAGTCGACGATCGCCGAGCGGTTGTCGCCACGGAAGTCGACCGAGACGAGGGGCTCGTCGCTGACGCCGAGGATGCCCTTGAGCGAGCCGGCAGCAGCCTTGCGGAAGGCATCGTTGATCGCCTCGGCGGAGGCCTCGTCGCGCAGCTCGACGGCGAAGTCGACGATGCTAACCGTGGGGGTCGGGACACGCAGGCTGAAGCCATCGACCTTGCCCTTGAGCTCGGGGATGACCAGGGCGAGGGCGCGGGCCGCGCCGGTCGTCGTCGGGATCATGTTCAGGCCGGCCGAGCGAGCGCGACGCGGATCCTTGTGGGCCACGTCCAGGATGCGCTGGTCGTTGGTGTAGCTGTGGATCGTGTTCATCAGGCCCTTTTCGATCCCGAAGGTGTCGTTGAGGACCTTGGCGACGGGCGCCAGGCAGTTGGTCGTGCAGCTGGCGTTGCTGACGATCACGTGCTTGGCCGGATCGTAGGTGCCCTCGTTCACGCCGAGGACGATGGTCACGTCCTCTCCCTTGGCCGGGGCGCTGATGAGCACCTTCTTGGCGCCGGCGGCGATATGAGCGCGGGCCTTGTCCGCCTCGGTGAAGATGCCGGTGGACTCGATGACGATGTCGACGCCGAGATCCTTCCATGGAAGCTGAGCCGGATCCTTGACCTGGAGGACCTTGACGGCCTTGCCATTGATGACGATGGAGTCGGCGGTGTGGGTAACCGTCCCGTCGAAGTTGCCGTAGGTGGAGTCGTGGGCGAAGAGGAGGGCGTTGGTCGGGACGTCGACGATGTCGTTGACGGCGACGACCTCGAGTCCAGGGGCGCGCTCCAGGATGGCCTTCAGCGACTGGCGGCCGATGCGACCGAAACCGTTGATACCGACACGAACTGCCATGTTCTTCCTCCAGGAGAGATGCCGCGCTCGGGTCAACCGGAGTGCGCGGAGGTTGGGGTTGCCCGACCGCCGCGCCAGGCCGGGTCGCCGAGACGCGCGATCACGAGTGGGTGGCCGCCGGCCAGGCCCACGTCCGCGCCCAACTCGGCGCGGACGATCTGAACCCGGCTGCGTGGAGTCCGGAAGGCGGTGGCTGCGACCTCGGCCCGTGCCGGACCGAGGAGTCGCTCACCCTGTGCGTCCGCGATCGCGCCGCCGACGACGATCCGGGTTGGATTCAATGCGTCGACGAAACCAACGCAGGCGACGGCGAAGGCGCGACGACTGCGCTCCATGATTGCGCGGCAGGCCCCGTCCCCGGCGTCCTCGCCCGCCGCGATATCGCGGGCTTCGATGGCATCGATCCCCTTCCGGGCCGCACAGGCCGCCAGATACGGGCTCTTGCCATCGGCGAGGGCCCCGCGAGCGGTCCGGGCCATGGCCGCGCCCCCGGCGAACGCCTCGAGGTGGCCCACGCCACCGCACCCGCAGACCTCTTCCATGGCCACGGGCGTGTGGCCGAGCTCGCCAGCGGTTCCATCCGGTCCGTGGAAGATGCGGCCCCCGGAGACGATCGCGCCGCCGACACCGGTCGAGACGGTCAGGTAGATGAAGTCGGGGCAGTCTCGAGCCGCCCCAAAGGCCATCTCACCGAGGGCGGCGACGTTGGTATCGCGCTCCAGGAAGGCCGGCAGGCCGAAGGCGGCTTCCATCTCTGCTGCGATGGGCACGTCGACGAAGTCCGGGCCCATATTCGGTGGCTGGACGACCAGCCCGCGCCACGGGTCGACAGGGCCCGGGGTACAGATGCCGATGCCGACGATGGCGTCTCGGCTCTCGGCGGGAGCTTCAGCCAGCGCTGCGCGCAGCGCCGCCTCGCAGGCGCTCAGGATCGCCGGCGGCCCATCGGCTACCGGCGTTCGGCTCCGCGCCTGGCTGATACGCGTTCCATCGTCGACTACGACGGCTGCGCGAATGTGCGTGCCGCCGACGTCGAGCGCAAGAACGGGTCGTGGTGACAGCGGAAGGCCTCGTCGCTTCGGATTTCGCGGGGATGCGCGCCAATTCTAGCAAAGGCGATTCGACCCCCAGGCGTGCCGGTCGGCCCGTTCGGGCCGGCTGCTCCGGCCCGGCATGAAGTGCCGCCCCTCCCCCGGCCGGCGGGCGCTTCAGTCAGCCGCGCCAGCAGCTCGCCCCATGGTCGAGGGACCTAGAGCCGGGACCCGCCGCGCCCTCTACCCGGGAAATGCCGCGGCCCCCGCCGCCGGCGGGGGCCGCAAATTGGCGATCTCGACTCGGCCGGCTAGCCGCCGATCCTGAAGACCTTGCCGCCGCAGACCGGGCAGGTGCCCTGAGTGGCCGGCTTACCGTTCTTCATCGTGGTCTTGACTGGGTTCCGGATCTCGACCTTCTTCTTGTCCTTGACGCAATAGCCCTCGGTCATGGTTCTATCCTCCCATTGATCGAACGGGACGCGAACGCCCCGGACATAGAGGTCGCGCCGACTCAGGCATAGGCGCCTGAGGGCGATGATAGAGACTTCCTCGTGCGGTCGGGGTCCGGCTGATGCCGAAACCCGTGCCGCCTAGCTTCTGGAGGGGCAACGCGGAGGTCCGCGTTTGGCAATACCTAGTCCCTCGTTCCTGGTGCACAAGCTGAGCACCTAACCGGAGCATAGACGGCCTCAAAGTTGAGCGTCAAGCGCGGCGAGACCGAGCTTACGAGGCGGACGTGGTCTCATCGGCCCTCACGGGCCTCCTCGGAGGGTCTGTCCGAGGGCGCATCGACCTCCCGTCTGCCTGGGAAGCGGACCTCCAAGCGCGACCGTAAAGGCATCCCGAGCCGGAGCGCCGGCCTTGCGGGCCGGGACAGCTGGCCCAAGTGACGGCCGACGGCGAGCAGCCTCGGCACGCGCGATCCGGCGCGACGTCCGGCCAATCGGGTCACGGCCAGGGCCGCGGCCACGACCGCCAGCAGGGCCAGGAGGATCACGCCGGCGATCCCGGCCGCGGCCGTGCCGGTGCCCGAATCGGCCTGGGCGGAGGCTGCTCCGCCCAGGCTTCGCGAATCCGGCGAGCCCGCGGCGCGCAGGCCGATTGCCGGTCCGGTGGCGGCCGGATCGTCGCCTCCGTCCCCGGGCAGGGCGATCATCGACATGGGATCGACGGCGATGAGCAACCCGGCCTGGTCCTGCGCAACGATGCCCGCGACCTCGATCGCGTCGCCCGGCTCCAGCAGGGCGATCGCCTCGGCCGCCGGGGTCCCGCCGATGCGGACCTCGCCGGTGCCGTCGTCTACCGTGGCCTGCTCGCCATCTGAGTCTGCCACCAGGCCGGAAACCGTCACTCTCTCCCCGATGTGGTCGGGCAGCGCCGCTATGTCGACGCGTGGCGCGGCTGCGACGAGGGAAGCGGCGCCGGATCCGCCCGCCGCCGGGGAGCCGCGCGAGGCAACGCCCAGCGCGGACAACGCCTCCGGCGCCGGCCCCACACGCACATCCAGCGGCGATCGTGGCAGCAGCTGGAAGACAGATGAGTCTGACGTGGAACGGCGGACGATGCCGGTCACGACCGCCATCCGGCCCGCCGTCAGGTTGGCCGAGGAGATGCCGGCAGCCGGCTCGCCGAGAACGATGACGCGCTGGCCGCCCACGAGCAGCTC
Source organism: Candidatus Limnocylindrales bacterium (assembly GCA_049520815.1). Classification (GTDB taxonomy): domain Bacteria; phylum Chloroflexota; class Limnocylindria; order Limnocylindrales; family CSP1-4; genus Fen-1039. Next base: position 38,579 of record JBEKPL010000011.1, on the reverse strand, counting down.
CACCCGCCAACGAGAGCCGGCCCGGGTAAGCCGGTCGATGTGGCCGCATACGCGAACCAGCCGCCACTCCAGGTGCGGACCGAGTGAGCCGCTGGCCTGGAGCGGTTGCGTGGCCTGCAGATCGTCCTCGAGTACGACCTGCGAGGCGACGACCGTGGGCCCGCCCTCCCAGCCGCCCACGCGGCCGATGACCCCGACTCGCGATCCCACCCGCAGGTCGGCGGCGTTGGGCGGCAGGATGACGGCCACTGCGGCCGTTCCATCGTCGACCGTGATCGTGGGACCGCCGATGCTGAACAGGCCGGCCTGGGCCGTAACCGTGGCATCGACATCGACGATCCTGCCGCGAGTGCCGAGCGCCGAAGCCAGGTCGTGCCAGACGGTGGGCCCGGACGGGGCCGGCGTGTCCTCCGCCGCCGGCGGGTCCGCGGGCAGGACGGTGAGATCCGGTCGGCTCCGCAGCCAGAGACGGTATCCATCCGCGCGTCCGGTGGCGGAGGCACGCTGGCCCACGATTCCCGTCAGCGCCACGACGTCACCCCTGGCGACGTCGGTGCGCTTGAGGCCGGTCGAAGGATCGGCCAGCACACGCACCTCGACGCTGCCGTCGCCGACGGTAAGCGTCAGCCTGCCGGAATCCGTGCTGACCGAGTCGATGCTGCCACGAGTCGTCACCAGCGAGCCCTCGGTCCGCTCGCCGATCTCAGGGAGACCGACGAGCATCGGAGCCGGGCTTGCGTCCCGCGATCCGAGCGAAAGCCACTGCACTTCGCGAACCTCGAGCTGACCGTACGGCGCGGCGAGGACGCCAACGACCTCGACCGAGCGGCCCGGTTCCAGACCGTCGGGCGGACCGACAAGGCGCAGGAAGATGCCGCCCGACGAGTCCGCGATGGCGAGCAGCTCCGGCGTTCCGACGATGCCCGGCGAGACGGTGATGACGCCGGCAAGTCGAACGCTGGCGCCCACGGGCAGAGTCCGGGCGGTCGCGATCGACGTCAGGTCCGTGCCGGGCTCGGTCGGCGAGGGCGACGGCGCGGCAGTTGGTCTCGGGCTGCCATCCGTCGGTTCGGGAGGCGAGGCGCCGGCCGAAGCCGAAGGCGAGGCGTCCGCCAAAGCGACGATCGAACCGGGCTCGGTGAGCTCGACCCGGTATCCCGGCGAGCTGCCGGAGGCGCGCTGGCCGAGCGGACCCGCGACCATCACCCGCATCCCCTTGATGATCGCCATGTCGCCGACCGCCGACGGTGCTGCGACCACCCGAAGCGGACCGGTGCCATCGTCGATCGAGATGCCAAGGCCGTCCGCAAGAGCGTCGGGCGAAGCGGTGACGGTACCCGAGACGGCGACCAGGATCCCCTCGTCGACCTCACCGGCGCCCCCAGTAGCGCGCTGCCTCGGCTCGGGCAGCGCCGCCTCCCCCAGCGCGGCCAATCCCCCATCGTCCACGCGAATGGTCCGTTGGCCGTATCGATCGTCAAGCGTTCCGGCAACGCGAACCCGCGTCCCGGCGGCAAGTGGCTCGATAGGAACCTGTGGCAGGTAGATCGCTATGCCGCCGGTCAGATCCTGCAGGAAGCCGCCTCGACCGCCCTCGAGTACCGCCAGCCTGGTCGTGAGCACTCCTTCGACCGTTGCGGCGGTGCCGTCTGCCCGGGCCCGGGCATCCGCGATGGCGCAGACCGAGCCTTCAGGAGATGCGGACGCGGAGGGGCCGCCGGTCGGAGCCGCCGGGGACGAAGGCGCCACGATCGGCGACTCCGTTGCGGCGTCGGTTGGAGTGGCCGGCGGCGCGCCCGAGGCACCGGGCGTGGGAGCCGACGCGAGCGATTGGGGGACCGGGTTCGGCTGTACCAGCCAGTCCGCTCCGTTGTCGTTGGTGTCGAGCCAGTTGCCGTCGACCCCGCCGGGGCGGCGCTCGATGCTCGACCTGGCCGCAGGAGCCGGAGCGGCCGAGCCCTCGACGAACGAGTTCGTGGCGTTCCCCCAGCCGACTGCGTCGACGACCGCCCCACCGACATTCCTCAGGACGAGAGAGCCTCCGTCTGATGCGACGCCGCCCGTGTACGTCACGTCCGCCAGCGGCCCGTATATCCCCGCTCCGTTGGCCAGCAGAATGTGCTGTCCTGGCGCCAGCGGCAACGGCGAGGCGAAGCTGGCCTTGCGCGTGATAGTCGACCCGGATGCGGTCACGTAGACGAGCTCCAGGCCGTCCAGGTCCAGCGGGATCGAAGCGGCGCTGGCGATCTCCACGTACTCGTCCGAGGCGGAGGCACCCCCGGTCACAACCTCCGCCAGGACGAGCCCCATCGAAGGCGGCCATGAGACCGGTGTCACGGCGTAGCCGGCGGAGACGGTAGCGGCCAGGGCGGCGACGGAGACCAGGAACGAGACGAGCCCGGCGAAGACCCCGCGCGGAGCAGGCATTCGGACACCTCACACGGCCTCTCCGGCGGGAGTTGGCGGGGAAGTTCTAGCATTGCCCGCTTGGCTCAGCCTTACGTGGGCCTCATCAGCGCCACGGATCGAGCGCCACGACATGGTCTTGAGCCCCCACCGGACGCGCTTGGTGGCGCCGGCCTGTGCCGGCCGGCGCCATCGACTACCATTCCGACCGCGCCGGTCCTCGAACCGGGGCCGCTCCAAGCGCACCTATGAGAACGACCCGAGGAGACAACGTGGCTCGCGCCAAGAGGACCGATCGAGCTGAGGCGCGCCGCCAGTACCGCGCTTACCTGGCGGCACAGGCCGAGGCCCAGGCCGCAGCAGAGGCCGAAGACGCAGAGATCCCGTCCGAGGATCGGGGCGCCTCCGCGCGGCCGGCTCGACCTCGCGAGCTCGATGGCGGCCCCGCCCCAGGCGTGCGGCTGGGAATGGTCGGCGCGGCAAGAGCGGCGTTCCGAACGCCCCACTATCTCGACGACCTGCGGAACATCGGGCCGCTGGTGGTCAGGACCAATGCCGTCTGGCCGGTTGCCGCCCTATGCCTGATCGCGGCCCTGATCGCCTACCCGCGCATCAACCCGCAGACCGTCGCCGCGGACGACACCATCCTCGCGATCGTCTTCCAGTTCGTTCTGTTCCCGCTGCCGCTGCTGCCGCCGATGATTGCCGGCTTCTTGGCGCCACGGTCGACCTGGCTGGCCGGGATCCTCGCGAGCGCGATTTCCGTCGTCACCCTGGTCGCACTCCTGGTAGTGACCCGGATGCCGATAGATTCGGTGAACGGCCACGTCGCCGGCGGGCGGGCAATCCAGGATGTCGGCGTGGCCGGTGTGACCGCCAGCTGGCTTTCGGCGGCATTGCCGTTCGGTGCCCTGATGGGAGCTGGAGCGGGTTGGTACAAGCGGTTTCTCGACTACATGGGCGCCGGCAAGCAGCGCAGGACATCGAAATCGTCGAGCCAGAAGCGGCCCGCCCGTCGGAGCCAGACCACCCGTCGCTAGCCCCGCGCCGCGGGAGATTCCCGCCTGCTGTGGCGGGGAATCCCTTGGTTTCGTGCCGTCTGCCCGGTGCTACCGTTCGGCGCCATGAGGTCATTCGCACGCGCACCAATCAGGGTCTTCCTCTCGATCTCGGCCGCCACCATAGCGCTCGGGCTGGCGCTCGCTATCCCGTCGCTGCCACGACCAGATCAGGGCCTGCATCTTGGTTACGAAGATGGCCAGGTGGTCGTGGTGTCCGTGGACTACGGATCAATGGCCCAGGTCTCGGGGCTCCGACCGGGCCAGGTCGTCGTGATGCTGGACGACCAGCTGCTACTGACGGCGTCGGAGTCGGTCAAGCGAGCGGCGGCCCAATCGGGCGAGCCGACGATGGAGGTGATGACCGCCGCCCGCGACCAGCTGATATGCGATGGCAGCGGCACGTGCACTCTCGCGCCCACGTACGAATTCAGCTCCGGTATCTCCGACGGGGTGTCTTACAGCTTATGGGGCGCACCACCCGAGGCCTGGCACGAACTCCAGTCGTATCCGTACGGCTCCCTGCCGATCCAGGCCGGACTGGCGCTCCTCATCCTCGGCTGGCTGGCGCTGAGCCGCGGCTGGGCAGGCCCCACACTCAAACCGTTCGCGCTCTCGCTGCCGGTGGCCACGGCGGTGCCGCTCTTCGTCGTGATAGTCGACACGTACCATTCCGCGCCCGTGGCTGTGGTCGGAGCGGTTCTAGTTCCCCTGGCGATGCTTCCGCTTGCGATGGACTTCCTGGGGCGCATCGAGGGCACGCGCCGGCGCCGGCTCGTCGCGTCGATCACCCTCGCCCTGGCACTTGCGTCTGTGGCCGCCGGGCTCCTTCTCCCGACAAACCAGGACCTGCTGACGTGGCGGGTCCTCCTGGTTGCGCTCACGGCCTTCGTGCCGGGGCTGTTCGCGGCTCGGCTGTTGCACCATCTGGAATCTGGCTCGAACCCGGGCCAGAGCCGGTGGCGCGCAAGCGTCGCTCGAGGCCTTGAATTCGTCCCGGGATCGTTCGCCGGCCGCCTGATGCGCCGGCTCCGTTCCGGCTCGACGGCCGGCTCGACGGCCGGGCCGAGATCGACGCCCCGTGCTTTTACAGGCTCGGTTGACGTCTTGTTCGCGGCCGTGACACCTGGGATCGCCGCGGTCAAGCTCGCGGACATGAGCTCAATGGATCTCGGGTTTGTCTTCCTGTGGCTCGCCGGCTTCTTCGTCGTGACGCGGCTGAGCCTGTGGCCGCTCACGCGACTGGCTACCCGAGCCACGCTCCAGCGCGACCTCGTCGTGGCCGCGACCGAGGCGGAGCGGGCACGCATCGCCGCGGACGTCCATGACGACGCCCTCCAGGATCTGACGCTGCTCGTGCGCCGACTCGATGCGGCCGGCGACGCGGCCAACGCCAGCGCAGCCCGGGAGATCGCGGAGCGCCTGCGCGCCATCTGCGGCGACCTGCGTCTGCCGGTCCTGGATGACCTGGGCGTCGGTCCGGCGCTCGAATGGCTGTGCGCCCGGCAGGGCGAGGCGGCCGGTTCGATCACCCTGGATCGTCTTGCCGAGGAAACCAGGCTGCCCGCCGACGTCGAGCTCGCCGTATTCCGCGTCGCCCAGGAAGCTCTCTCGAACGCCATCCGGCATGGTGCGCCGCCCATCGTGGTCTCGTACCGGGCCGGCCAGGACTCGGTCGAGCTTCGTGTCGACGACTCGGGTCCGGGCCTGGCCGACGGGGCGGCCGGGTTGGCCGAGCAGACGGGCCACCTGGGCCTGCTCAACATGACCCAGCGTGCTGAGGCCCTCGGCGCCAACCTCACGATCGGGCGAAGGCCGGGCGGCGGGACTCGAGTCTCGCTGGTATGGCGGCGCCCGATCGCCGGAGTCGAGGCCCCGGCGATGGCACCCGCGTGACCGATCAGCCGGCGCCCATCCGAGTCGCCATCGTCGACGACCACCCGGTCGTCCGAGAAGGAACGGCCGCCTTGCTCGATGCGCAGGCAGGCTTGCGCGTGGTCGGGACGGCGAGCTCGATTGAGGAGGCGAGCTCGCTCCTCGACCCGAGCGCGGTCGATGTCCTGCTGCTGGACATCCGCCTCGGGTCCGACAGCGGGCTGGCGCTGCTGGGCGGCGACGAGCCTCGCCCCGCCATCGTGGTCCTGACCGCTTACGACTATCCCCAGTACGTAGCCGCCGCCCTGCGTCTGGGGGCGTCGGGATTCGTGGTCAAGACCGCACCGGTGGCAGAGCTTGTCGACGCCATCCGGCGAGCGGCGGCGGGCGGGCTGGCATTCGGGCGCAGGCCGGACGCGGCGGCGGCATCGCTTACGCCACGTGAACGCGAGATCGTTGGGCTCGTTGTGGACGGGCGCAGCAATGACGAGGTGGGGGCCGCGCTCGGGATCACCACCAAGACGGTCGAGGGCCACCTGCGCCGGCTCTTCGACCGCCTGGGGGTTCAATCGCGAACCGAGCTGGCCATTCGGGCGCTGCGGGAAGGTTGGTTGGAGGTCCCGTAGTCGAACGACTCTGTTGGTGACCGCTCTTGCGTTCACTTTCCCCTCAATTCCAGTGTGGGAAGCGCTAAACGGGAAGGGCGGTCACGAGAGGGCTACCGACCGCCGGTTCGATGGCCGAATCCGGTCGGAGTTAGACGTGCGCGGCTAACTCAACCCTGGGGGACCGAGGAGCGCTGCCGGCGGACCCACTTAGTGCTTCTGGTGGTGAAGATGAGCGGAAACGGTCCTTACCGCTGCCGTCACACCAGGCGCAGGGCCATAGGCGCCCGGCCGTCGGCGGACCCACTTAGCGCTTCTGGGGTCGGTGATGAGTGGAAATCGTCGTTGCCGCTGCCGTCACACTGGCGCGCCCCGCAGTAGGCGGCTGCCGGTCGCAGCAGTGTCTGCCTCCGCTCGCGGAGATCGTCCCTCGCCGCCGCCGTCGGCAGCGGCCGCGGCCGTCACACTGGCGCGCCGCGCCGGGCCCGCCCCGCGCTCCCTACTTAAGGGCCTCGGCGAGGATCGTCGTGAGCTGAACCCACTCGACCAGGAAGGCGTCATGGCCCTTGGTGGAGCGGATCTCGCGGTAGACCGCGTCCATCCCGGATTCGGCGGCAGCCTCGACCATCGCCTTCACCTGGTTCGTGCCGTAGAGGATGTCGCCCTCGATGCCGACGCCGGTCAGGCGCGTCCCATAGGCGGCCAGTCGTGCTAGAGCGGCCACGACTCCGTCGCGGTCGCGGCCGATGTCGTGCGTGTCCATCGCCAGGACTAACGAGCGGTAGGTGTCCGGATCGAATCGATCCAGAAGCTTTCGGCCCTGGTGGTGCAGGTAGCTGACGATCGAGGGCGTCCCATCCGGCTCGGTTCGGCCGGCGAAGCGCTGCTCGAAGTCGATCTCGCTGCGGTAGGTGGTGATCGCCAGCTGGCGGGCAAGGTCAAGGCCCTCCACGCCGAGCCTGTCCACGATCTCGAGCTGGATGTTGTCCCAGCCGACCGCGAGCTGGCCGATGCGCGCCGGCGCGGCGATCGGCACGACGCGGCTAATCTCGCCGGGCCGTTCAAGTGCAACCTCAAGGGCGACCATGCCGCCGACCGATCCGCCCACCGCAAGGGCCAGCTTGCCTATCCCCAGCGCATCGAGGAGACGCCACTGGGCCCGAGCCTGATCGCGGACCGAGACGCGGGGAAACGCCCGGCCGTAAGGCTTGCCGGTCACTGGGTTGCGCGATGTCGGACCGCTGGTGCCGTAGCGGCTGCCCAGCAAGTTGATACAGATGACGCCGAACTTGTCCGTGTCGAGGACCTGACCCGGGCCGATCAACGGCGCCCACCAGTCGCCGGCGGCATCGGCCGATCCGGTCAGGGCGTGGACGACCAGGATCTGCCGCCCTTCGCCGACCGGGACGCCGTCGTGGCGATAGGCCACGACCAGATCGGGCAGCACCGCGCCCGACTCGAGCTGGAAGCGCCCGAGCCAGCGCGAGACGATCTTGCCGGTCTGCGGGTCGAGCTGGCTGTCCACATCGCTCAGGCTACGAAAACCGAAGTCCCCGCGTGCGGTCGAGACGCCGGGATCGGCGGCAATGAAGCTCGATCCGGAGGATCGAGGAGCCCGAGTTGTCGCATCGGCCGTCACCGGGGTGTCGACCGGGGGACCGGCCTCGGCCGGAGACGGCGCCGCGCCGAACCCCGCGGGGGACCCGGCGCGTTCCATCTCGGAGCCGGCAGGGGTTTCGGGGCGCACGGCATCGGTCCGGACGGAACCGGTCCGCTTTCTCGAAACCCAATGAGTTGTCGACCCCGACATAGCGGTACTCCGAAGCGTGTGTCCTAGGCGTCGGCGCCCGCCGCAGGGGTGGAGCGGACGCCCGTGGCAGCACCGATGGCCTGATCGAGGTCGGCGATGATGTCGTCGATGTGCTCGATCCCGACCGAGATGCGAACCAGCTCCGGTGTCACGCCGCTGGCGAGCTGGTCGGCCGCCGACAGCTGCTGGTGTGTCGTCGAGGCGGGGTGGATGATCAGGCTCTTGGCGTCGCCCACGTTCGCCAGCAGGCTGAAGAGCTTGACCGAGTCGATCAGCTTGCGACCGGCCTCCACGCCGCCCTTCAAACCGAACGTCACGATCCCGCCGAAGCCACCCGAGAGGTACTTGCGAGCGAGCTCGTGTGAAGGATGCGAGGCGAGACCAGGGTAGCTGACCCACCCGACGGACGGATGCCCTTCGAGCCAGCGGGCCACCGCCAGCGCGTTGGAGCTGTGGCGCTCGATCCGCAGTGGGAGCGTCTCGAGGCCCTGCAGGAAGAGGAACGAGTTGAACGGACTCAGCGCCGGCCCGAGGTCGCGCAGGAGCTGGACTCGGAGCTTGAGGATGAAGGCCGCGTTACCGGCCGCGGCCGTGTAGCTGACGCCATGGTAGGACTCGTCCGGCTCCACGAAATCGGCCTTGAAGCGTGGCGAGGCGGCCCAGTCGAACCTTCCCCCGTCCACGACGACACCACCGATCGCGGTGCCGTGGCCGCCGATCCATTTGGTGGCCGAGTGGATCACGATGTCCGCTCCGTGCTCGATCGGGCGCGAGAGGAGCGGCGCGAAGGTGTTGTCGACGATGAGCGGGACCCCGTGCTTGTGGGCGATGGCGGCGATCGTCTCGAAGTCCGGAACGTCCAGACGCGGGTTGCCGATCGTCTCCACGTAGACGGCCTTGGTCTTGCCGTCTATGGCGGCTTCGAACTCGGCCGGTTTGGAGCCGTCGACGAAACGGAACTCCAGGCCGTACTTGGGCAGGGTGTACTCGAAGAGGTTGTAGGTGCCGCCGTAGAGGGAGGTGCTGGTGACGACGTTGTCGCCGGCCCGGGCGAGGTTGAGGATCGTCAGCGTCTCGGCGGCCTGCCCGGAGGCAACGCCCAACCCCCCGACGCCACCCTCGAGGGCTGCGACGCGCTCCTCGAAGACCCCCGTAGTGGGGTTCATGATCCGGGTGTAGATGTTGCCCGGCTCCTCAAGCGCGAACAGGCGAGCCGCGTGAGCGGCGTCGTCGAAGACATAGCTCGTGGTGGCGTAGATCGGGACCGCGCGAGACCTGGTCGTGGGATCGACCGTCTGGCCGGCATGGACGGCGAGGGTCTCGCGACGAAAGGCGGGAGCGTTCTGATCTGACACGGAAGCCTCCTGGGGGCCCGCCGCTCGAACTCGGCGGCGGGAGCGGAAGGTTGACGGATGGTTGTCCCGGGGGCCCTGGGGTGGGGCGGCGTTCGGGCGGCTCCCGTCGCGTTGTCCGGAGAAACGAAGAACCGCGGCTCCGAGAGGAGACCGCGGCCCCGGGACAGATCTTCAGCTGCGCCGCACCTACGTGCGCGAAAGCCTCAGACCCCGTCCTCCGCACTTCGGGGCCGCCCGGGCATGGACATCATGGAACCGCGCAGGCTTGAGGCCTGGCGCGAATTCTCCCGACGGCTGAAGGTGCTGGCGTTCATTGGGGGCAGAGTGTGCGGCATCGGGCGCGGATGCGCAAGTGTCCGCCACGAGCGTTGCCCCTGCCGGTGTCGGGGGTTAGGGGAGCGTGCGGGCGCCCGGATCGGGCCGGAGCGCGGACCTAGCGAGAACAGTCTCCGAGTCCTCCCGACACCCGCGAGCGGCCGCCGGAAACCGTGAACATGTCATCTGCCAACCCCCGTAGCACTGGCCGGACTCCGGGGCCTCGAGGACGTCACAAACGACCGAAGACGGACCAGGAATTGCCCTCGCCACGCTCGGGATGGCGCTCCGGAGACCCGCGCAGCGGGCTGGCCCGGCCGAGAACCTCGCCGCGTGCTACCCCCGTTAGCAGATGACAGGAAACCGGGCCGGGCGCTCTTGGATCGCCGAGGATCAGGCCACGACGACCGCGATGCGTCGCTACATCTCGGGGGCTGTTCAACCTAGCGGGAGCGGCGGCGGGGAGACATAGCTTCCAGCCGATCCCGCGCTCGAACGGTCAGCGGGTTGTCCTCCCCGAGGATCCGGCGGTACCCGTCGACGACGGCACGGGCAAGGTTTCTGGCCGCGACCTTGCGCCCCAGGTCCACTAGCGCATCCGCGTCACGGCTGACCAGCTCGAGAGTGTCCGGATCCTCGGGTCCGGGGTGTTTGCGCAGGATCGCGAGAGCCTCGCCGTACGCCGTGTGCGCCGCGGCCGGGTCCGCCAGCTTGCGGGCGATATCGGCCACGTGGCCGCGCAGGTCGCCGACGGCACGACCGCGCTTGCCCTGCAATCGTACGTAGCCTTCCAGTGTCGTCCGGTACGTGGCTCTGGCCGCTTCGAACTGGCCCAAGCGCTCCAGGGTCAGCCCCAGGCCGTGGCCCAGTTCGAGAGTGTGCGGATCGTCCGGGCCGAGAGCATCGCTGCTGCTGGCGTACAGCCGGCCCAGTGGACCGGCAACTCGCTCGGAAATGGTGCGGGCCTGCTCCTCCTCGCCGAGGTCCTCCAGCATCTCGGCCAGCCACACCAGCCCATCCAGGGTGCGTTCGTCCTTGGGGCCGTGGAGCTGCTCGTGAGTCTCGACGAGCTGCGCCCAGTGGCGGCGAGCGGAGTCGAGCTCGCCCACCTTGCGCTCTTCCCAAGCCAATCCCCTCAGGGCATCGAGCGTCTCGTCGGCCTCTGCTCCCAACCGGCGGTCCTGGGTTTCGTACAGCTTGGCAAAGGCCCGGCGAGCGTCCGCATGGGCTTCCATCTTGCTCAGGACGCGGGTCAGCCCCTGAAGAGTCCAGACCGTGTCCGGCTCATCGGGACCGATGGTCCGGATGCGCGACTCGGCCAGCTCGCCGAAGCGGGCTGCAGCGCCGCTCAGATCGCCCAGCTGCTCCAGGTTCCAGGCCAGGTCGCCGGTGGCCCACATCGTGGAGGGGTGGTCCGGACCGAGGACCTTCTGGCGTCGCTCCAGAAGCTGCACGTCCAGATCGTGGGCCCGGCGATGGTCGCCGCCGCGCCCGATGGCATCGGCCAGCCCGGCCAGGGCATCGAGCGTGGCAACGTCCTCGGGCCCGTTGAGGCGAGTCAACTTGTCGAAGAGGTCGCGATACGCGGTCGCCGCCGCCTTGGCTTCGCCCAACTTGAGCAGCAGACGGGCGTGCTCGGAGATCGTCCCAAGCGTCTCGGGCGCGTCTGGACCGTACGCCGCGGTCGTGGCCGCAAGGGCCTGCTCGGACAGCGAGCGTCCGGAGGCTCTGTCGCCGGCGCCGCACAGAGCGCGAGCCAGGCAGATCATCGCGTCGAGCGTGTCCTGGTGAGTCGGTCCCAGGACGCGACGGCTGCGGTCGACGCGCTCGGCCAGCACCTCGCAGGCTCGCGGGTACTCCTCCATGGCGATGAGGACGTTGCCGAGGTTCGTCATCGTCCGCAGCGTCAGCGCGTTCTCCGGCCCGAACACGCGGCGCTGCGTGTCCAGTAGCTGCTCGAACGTGGCCCGGGCGGCGGCGGTGTCTCCGAGCGCCCGGTGGGTCAGGCCCAGGTTGTGCAGAGCGCTGAGAGTGGCCGGATCCTCCGCTCCCAGGGTGATGCGCCGGCCGTTGTAGACGCGCTCGTACATGGGCCGGGCCAGTTGCGACTCGTCCATGTACGACAGGGCGACGGCCAGACCGTGGACCGCCGAGAGTGTGTCGAGGTTGCGCGGTCCGAGGACGCGCTCGGAGCGCTCGAGCAGGACCGTGTAGGCGTCCCGGGCGCTCTGGTATTCCTCGAGCTCGATGGCGATGGCCGCGAGACGCGCCTCGACCTCGATCGTGGTCGGGTGGTCCGGGCCGAGCAGCTTGCGGCGCGCTTCTAGGACCTGCCGACAAATGGGTCGCTGCAGCCTGGGGCCTTCGACTCCTTCGAGGATGACGCTCAGGTCCTGCAGCGCGGCAAGGCCGGCTATTGCTCGAGCCGGCGTGCCGGTGCCGGCTGACCCGCTATCCATCGACAGAACAAGTACTCCTGGCTAAACCCCTGTGGGCGCCAATGATGCCAGGTTCGAGCTCCGACGGTCCGGGGGCCCGGGCGCGGTACGATGGCGCCGGTCTCGCGCGGTGCGGCGTGGCGAGGCGAGAGGAGCCAGCCGGTGACGTCGGTCGAGGTCGAGGTCCGAAACGAGTCGGGACTGCACGCCCGCCCGGCGGCGGCATTCGTTCGGGCGGCGATCGGCTTCTCATCGGTCGTCCGGGTGGAGAACGTCACTCTCGGCACGCCCGCTGCGAACGCGAAGAGCCTGGTCGGCGTCCTTGGCAGCGGGGTCGAGAAGGGTCATCGCGTCCGAATCTCGGCCGAGGGCTCGGACGAGAGAGGGGCGGTGGATACGTTGAGCCGCCTGCTCCTCGGGATGAGCGGGACGGGCGGGGGGACAGGCGATGCCGAGTAGGATCGAAGGCACCCCCGCGGCGCCGGGTATCGCCGTCGGCCCGGCCTGGCGCTTCCGGCCCCGCAAGGCTGCTGGCGCGACTGGCTCGACTGCCGCGGGCCGGGCGGTCCGCATTCGACAGGCGGCCGAGGCGGCCGCCCTGGAGCTGGAGGGTCTCGCGGCTCGGCTGTGCGCGATGAACAGGCCCGGCGAGGCGGAGATTCTCGAGGCCCAGGCCCTCATGGCCGTGGATCCGGCCATCGTCGACGAGGCGGTCCGGCTCGCCCGGGGCGGACTGGATTCCGAGGCGGCGGTTCTGGCGGCGGCCGAGGCATCGGCCACGATGCTCGGATCGCTGGACGATGCTCTGCTTGCGGCCCGGGCCGCCGACGTTCGGGACGTGGCGGAGCGCATCGCCCGGATCCTGGGCGGCGCCCGCCTCGAGCTGCCCGAGGCTCCGTCCATCGTCGTAGCCGCGGATCTTCCGCCGTCGCTGCTCGCGGAGATGCCCCCGGGCCTCGCCCTCGGCGTGGCCCTCGCCGGTGGCTCCCCAACCGCGCACGTGGCGATTCTGGCCCGCAGCCTGGGGATCCCGGCCGTGGTAGCGGTGCCGCGCCTGCTCGACGTCGTCCGTGGCGCTGGGCCGCTCGCCATCGACGGCGAGAGCGGCGAGATCGTCGTCAATCCGGGCACGGCCGAGCTGCAGCAGCTGGCCGATCGCCGGGCCCGCCGCGCGGCCCGCGACCGTCAGGCCGCCACTCTCCGAGACCGACCGGCGGCCACGGCCGACGGCGAGCGGATCGCCCTGCTCGCCAATATCCGCAGCCCCGATGACGCGCCCCGCGCCCTCGAGGCCGGGGCCGAGGGTGTGGGACTCTTCCGCACCGAGTATCTCTTCCTGCGTCGCCGGTCACCCCCGACCGAGGCCGAGCAGCTGGACGCCTACCGGCGAGTCATGGAGACGTTCGGGCCGGACCGCTCGGTCGTGATACGCCTGGCGGACATCGGCGGCGACAAGTCGATCTCGTACCTGGGCCTGCCGGACCAGCCGAACCCATTCCTCGGTGTCCGGGCGATCCGCCTGGCCGGTGGTTCGCGCGAGCTTCTGCTGGCTCAGCTGCGAGCGATCTGGCGAGCGGCGGGCCTGGCCGGCGTGACGCCGCACGTCATGGCCGCGATGGTCTCCACCGTGGCCGATGCGCGGCTCCTCCTCGAGCTGCGCGACGAGGCCCGGTCCGCCGTCCGTGCGGCCGGCGGACCTTCCCCAGAGCGCATGGTCACCGGCCTGATGATCGAGGTTCCGTCGGCGGCGATCCTGGCCCCGGAACTGGCCCAAATGGTGGACTTCTTCAGCATCGGCACCAACGACCTGACGCAGTACGTCCTGGCGGCGGACCGGGGCAACCCGTGGCTGGCGCGATTCCAGGACGCTCTTCACCCGGCGGTTCTGCGGACGATCGCGGGCGTGGTCGCCGGAGCGGACGCGGCGGGCATTCCCGTCGCCGTATGCGGCGAGCTGGCGGGCGACCCGGCAGGAGCCCTGGTTCTGGCGGGCCTGGGCGTGGACGAGCTGTCGGCCGACGCCAGCTCACTCGACGGGATCCGAGCGGCGCTGGCCGGGGTCACCGGCGCCGAGCTGCGCGAGCTGGCCGGGCGGGCACTGGGGGAGACGGACGCCGAAACGGTCAGGGCGCTGGCGGGCAAGCTCCTAGCCCGAACGCGCTAGACGGAGCTCGCCGACCGAGCACGCCGAACCGAAGGGGTCCGCGGCCAGCGCCGGCCGCGACCCAGGTGACCAGTCGCAGCCCGCGACGCTCGGTTCGAGGAGCAGCGGCAGAGCCGAACGACGCGTCAGGGCCGGCTTTCGGTGGCCCGATTCGCGGGCTCGTCCTTCTCTCCGGAGTTGGCCGACTGGGGGCCGATCCGCCGCTCCCGGCCGGTGAGGAGCCGCTCGATGTTGTCCAGGTGGAAGAGCCAGATGAGGCCGGGCACGCCCACTCCATACAAGTAGTAGATCGGAGGGAGAGGAGTGATTACGGCCACGACGATCATGACCACACCCCCGATGGCGCTGGCCGTCAGCGAGCCGAGCGACGAGATGCGGGTCACCACGATCGTCAGGACGAACACCGGGAAGATGGCGGCCAGGATCAACGGCTCGATGATCAGGGCACCACCGGTGGCAGGCGCCACTCCCCGCCCGCCATGGAGGCCTATGTAGGGAGAGCGGCTGTGGCCGACGATGGCGGCCAGTGCGGCCACGATCTGCGGGACCGGCCCGCCGCCGATCGCCACGACCAGGAGGACGGCCACGGACGCCTTGGCGACATCGAGCAGGCCTGAGACCGCGGCCCAGCGATAGCCGACTGCGCGCGAGACGTTGGCACCGCCGGTGCGGCCGCTGCCGATCGTCCGGGGGTCGGGTCCGCCGATCAACTTCGGGACGATGATGCCGAATGGGATGCCGCCGAGCAGATAGCCGGCGACGACCGCCACGGTGACCAGGACGAGGTCGGTTTGCATCGCCGGGAAGTATAGGGGGACCGAATCCGTCGAGGAGCCGTCTACCCGCCGGCCGGAATACCGGCGGCGCCGCCCGCCGGATCGTGCGCTGCCAGGTCGGCCAGAAGCCGCTCCGGATGGCCGGCGAACCAAGCCCGGCGTTCCGGGTCCGTGGCCACCTCCTCGACCAGCTCGGCGAGGCGGCTATTGACCGGGGTCGGGATCCCCGACTCTGTGCCGGCGCGGGCCACGGCGCCGTTCATCCACGAAACCTCGGTTGGCTCCGAGGCGGCGCCGTCCGGAGCCGCGGACCGGACGTGAATCCGGAGCGACGGCGCCTTGCCGGCACGGGCTCCGCCGACGGCGCGGGAGAGGAGCGGCCGGCCGAGCCAGGCCGGCAATCGGAACCCTCGAGCCAGCCATTGAACGGGAGCTCCGGGCAGGGCGACCGGTCGGAGTTCGAGCCGGGCCATGACCGTCATTGCCTCGAGGAGCTGCCGTCGTTCGATCGTGAAGAGCCTCCGGTCGCGGTAGATCCGGTCGGCGTCCATGTCGAGGATCGCTCCCGTCGCGTTGGCCGGGAGATTGGCGAGCAGCTTGGACCACTTCATGGAGCGAGCATCGGGGAGCTGAGCGGCCCGCAGCCCGGCGCCGCGGAAATCGGCGACGAGGCCGCGTAGCAGCGGTTCTGCGTCCGGCGTCACGGCGGCAAGACCCAGCCCGCCTTTGCCCATCCAGACGATCTCGTCCTCCGACGCGAGCCGAACGGGCGCGGTCAGCGACCCGGCCAGGATGGGCGCCCCGGGGCGCAACTCGGCCGCGATCTCCTCCGCGCCGATGCCGTTCTCCACGGTGAGAGTGGGTACTGCCGGCCAGCGCAGCGTCGGCGTCAACGCATCGCGCAGGACGGGCATCTTGACGGCCACGAGGATCAGGTCCGGCGCGGGGGCGTCTTGCGTGTGCGTCACCCGCAGGACCGGGATCTTCAGCCCCGTACCGTCGGGGCGTATCAAGTCGATCGGCCGGCTGGAGTCCGGCTCGAAGATTCGGACCAGCGTGACGTCGTGGCCGGCGGAGCCCAGAAGGGCGCCCAGGAACGACCCGACCGCGCCCGCGCCGACGATCAGCGTGCGGCGTGACGTCGGCTCTCCGGAGTCGGTTGGTCTCGTTACGGGCGGATCGGGGTGTGTCACTGGCGCTCCTGGTTCACGGCGCCTCGACCGAACAGCCATCTGACGCGGTCGAAGGCGACTCGACGGCGCAGCCTGAACAGCGCCGCGGCCGGATCCACGGCCGACGGGCAGACGGCGGTGCACTGCATAGCATCGCGGCACCGCCATACGGAATCCGGCTCGGCGGCCAGGGCCAGGATAGGGCCGAGCGGCTCTCCGCGGGGCTCCTCGACCAGCCGAGCGGCGGCGGCGAGCGCGGCCGGGCCGAGGTAGGACCGGTCGGTGCGGGAGACCGGGCAGGCCGACAGGCACAGGCCGCATTCGATGCAGTTCTCGAGTCGCGTATACGCCTTCACGCCTTCCGGCGGCTCGGCGCCCGTGCCGGCCTCCGCCGAACGGACGAGCGGGAGGCCGACAGCCTCGAACCGGGCGTAGAAGTCGACCATGTCCGTCGCCAGGTCCGCCACGGAACGCTGATTCGCGAGCGGCTCGACCTCGACGGTGGACGCCTTCAGGCTGGCCACCTTCGTGTCGCAGGCAAGTGCCTCGCGACCGTTGACACGGACGCCGCACGTGCCGCACGAGCCGTGCATGCAGGAATGGCGCACCACCAGGGAGGGGTCGTGGCGCCGCCTGATCTCGATCAGGACGTCCAGCACGGTGGCGGCGGGTCCCGGCGTGCACTCGAACTCGTCGTAGTGAGGCTTGCGGTCGCCCGTCCGCAAGCGCGAGATCCGGAGACGTAAGGTCGGCTGAGCTGGCTCGACCGCGGGTTCCGCGGCGGCGACCGATTCGACCGGCTCGATCGGCTGGACCGTCGGGTCGCTCATCGGGCGTACCAGGCCGTGTGAGGCAGCAGCGTGACCTCGCTCGTCTCACACGGCCGATCGATGCCGAGCTTGCCGCAGACCAGGTCTGCGGTTACCTCGGCCATCGCCCGCAGCGTGGTCGCCTTGCCGCCGGCGATCGTGACGAAGCCCTCGGTTGGGCTGGTGTCCAGGGCGTGGTCGAAGCAGCGAAACTCGCGGGCCAGGCCTCGCCCGCTCTTGGCGCCGCTCTCGCCGACGAGAGGCCGCGTGGCCGACCAGGACGCCCTGATCTCCCCGCCTCGAAGGGCCGGCAGCAGACGCGAGGTCTCGCGCACGACCGTCTCGACGTGGTCGGCGGGGACTCCCGGATCGTCCGGATCGTCCACCGGCCACGAGCTCGTTCCGAGCACGGTCAGCCCGCGCTGGGGCAGTGCGATGTCGCCGTCCCCCGGGGCGTGGAGCCGGTTGACGACCATGTTGCAGTGGCGGCCGCGCAAGGCCACCATTACCCCGGCGGTTGGCGCGACCGGCACGGTGACGCCTGCCAGCGCCGCCACCTTCCCCGCCCACGGCCCCGCGGCGTTGATCACGATATCCGCGCCGATCTCATAGTCGCGGCCGGCGGCGTGGTCTCGGACCGCCACTCCCCGGACCGACCGCCCGGCCATCGTCACGGCCGTCACCTCGGTGAAGGTCCGAATCTCCGCGCCGTTGCGCCGGGCCGTGGCGAAGAACCGCAGGGGCATCCGCATCGCGTCCATAGTGGCGTCCGGCACCTGCACAGCCAGGCGCAGATCGGGATTGAGGCCGGGCTCCAGGCGCAGGGCTCCGGCGCGGTCGATCCGACGTGTCGGGACGGCGCACTGCCAGCATCCCTCAAGAAACTGGGTCTCGAAGGCGGCGTCCTCGTCGGTCAGGGCCACGAATAGGCCGTCGTTCTCCTCGAACGACCCCGGGGCGATACGCCGCAGGATCTTGTTCTCGGCGCTGCACTCGATGGCGGCGGCGCGATCGGTGGTCGCGTATCGGGCACCGCTGTGGAGCAGGCCGTGGTGCCGGCCGGTCGTCCCCGAGGTCACCTCGCCCCGCTCGACGAGAGTCACGCGCAGGCCGCGCAGCACGAGGTCGTGGGCGAGCGCCGCACCGGTGCCGCCGCCGCCGACGATCAGGACGTGGGGCGGGGTCTTCGGCGCCGGAGACGGGGTCCGCCCCCCTTCCGGCTCCGGGGTCGATCGCGGGCGCCTCTTCGACGCGCGCCTGGCTGCCGGCCCGGCCGCCGCCTCGGTTTCCGGCGGCTCGGCGGTCGCGGCATCCGTCGCGGCCTCAGCTCCGAGCGGCGCGGTCTCCGGCGCTCCGGTGGCCACGCCTTCTTCGGCTGGCTTTGGTAAGGGCCGCGAGGCGATCGCTCCGATGGCCCGCGCCTCAGGGCTCATTGGTCCAGCGCTCCGACGTACTTGGGCATCGTTGCTTCCCTGCCGGCGTTCGGTTTCGCGTCCTCGCCGGCATCCGTAGACTACCCGCCGCACCTGCGCTCGTCGCGGGCCGGTCGCCGGCCGCCACTCATCACTCCCATCGACCGCGCTACCCTTGAAGGCCTCCGAACGATCCGCCACCTGGCCGCTCAGGCGATCAGCCCAGGAGATGCCCGATGACCCGGATGTCACCGCAGGAGGCCGACGCCTACCGCAAGCCCGTGCTCGACGCGCTCGGCGCGGATGACCCGTTCGAGGTCCAGGAGATCGAGTTCGAGGCGTGGCGACGGATCGTCGAAGCTGCCGGCGAGGACCTGCGGGAACGCCCGGCCGATGAGGAATGGTCGGTCGTCGAGCTGCTCGGCCACATGACGGACTCGGAGCTGGTGACGTCGGTGCGATACCGCTGGGTGCTGGCCGAGGATGAGCCGGCGCTGCCCGGTTACGACCAGGAGGCCTGGACCGCGCAGTTCAACCACCGCAGCGACGACCCCGAGCTGCTGCTGACGCTCTTCGGCGCGCTGCGGCTGGCCAATATGGACCTGTGGGAGCGGACCCCACGGGAGGACCGCGGCCGCTTCGGCATCCATGCAGAGCGGGGGCCCGAATCGTTCGACCTTCTTTTCCGGCTGCAGGCCGGCCACGGCCGCGTGCATCCGGCTCAAGCCGAGCGGGCCCTGGCGACGGTCCGCCGCCGATCGCCCGCCTGACCGCCGCCGCCACGATTCGCCACCCGAGCTCCGCGGCTCGACCCTTGGCAGCGGCGGATCGCGTCGGTAACCTTCCGACCAGCTACGACACCGTCACGGTTGGGAGGATCTCGCATTGATCACGGCGGTCATCGCGGCCGCAGGCATCACAGCCCTGGCGGTGTTCTTCTTCCTGGCAGAGTGGGATGGCCTCACGGAAGGCCACGCCCGGCCGGC
This sequence comes from Candidatus Limnocylindrales bacterium, assembly GCA_049520815.1. Lineage (GTDB taxonomy): Bacteria > Chloroflexota > Limnocylindria > Limnocylindrales > CSP1-4 > Fen-1039. Next base: position 19,398 of record JBEKPL010000011.1, on the reverse strand, counting down.
GGCGCAGATCCTGAATGCCGCTCGCTGGGGATTCGTGATCGCGCTGTGCTGGGTGCTCATTCCCGCGGCCTTCTCGGCGCCGGCGCCGGAACGGGTCGCCACCATGGTGGGTCTGGCGGCCGTCATGGGGGCCCTGATGTTGGTCCCAGTTCGCTGGTTCGTCCGCGTCGGCGGCCGCGATCCGGTCTGGGAGCTGCGGCAGATACGGGCCGAAGTGACTCGTCTCACCAACAGGATCCGGCGAGACGCAGGCTCGGTGCCACCGGATCGCCTGCGCGATCTGGTCGATCGCATCGACGAGGCGTGCCTTCCCGAGACGGCCGAGCTGTGCGACCTCCTGAAGGCCGAGGTGCAGGACGTGCTGGCCGGTTCGGAATCCTGGAATGAGGCCGGCCGGCGAACCATCCGGATCGACGAGTTGTGCCGCCGGTTGTGGCCGGACGACATGCCTCCGCCCGATTTCGACGCCGCCGAAGCCACCTTCCGCTGGCGGCTGTATCGAACCTTCGGGCAGCTGATGGACACCGGCGTCGCAACCCCGGAGCCTGAGGCACGCGACGAGTTCGTGCGCCTCCTGGGCTCTCTCGATCGCTTCCGGCGCCCCGACACGACGGTCTTCATCCGCGACATCCGGCGATCGGCCAACCGCTGGCTCGCCAAGCAAGCGTCCCAGCGACCCTTGGTTGAAGCCTTCGACTTCTCCGTCCTGGGCCCCCACGTACTCGAAGACGTCAAGCGGATATGGAGCCGGGACGCCGCACTGTGGGGCGCGGAGCTAGAGGAGGACGACCGCCTGGCCCTCCAGGCGGACCTGGCGAGGCGCGCCTCGGCCTCCCGAGCCGAGCCTCCCTAGCGCCCTAGGATCCGGTCGATCTCGGCCATCTGGTCGGGCGTGAGCGGCCCAAACTCCATCGCCTTCGCGTTCTCCTCGACCTGAGCGACGGTTCGAAAGCCCGGGATCGGCACCGTGTTCGGGCTGCGTCCCCAGATCCACGCAAGCGCCCCCTGGGCGAGGGTCCGGCCGTTGCTGGTCAGGATCCCGCGGATCGACTCCAGGTCATCCAGCCACTCCTGGTTGGCGCGGCCATCCTTGATGCCGGCGAACCAGTCGACCTTCTGGCGGACGTCGCCGTCGCGGAACCGGGTCTCCGGCGTGATCTTGCCGGTCAGCACGCCCATCCCGAGCGGGGCACGGTTGATGTTGCCAAGGTTTAGCTTCTCGGCCAGGGCAGTCAGCTCGGCGTTGCCGGTGAAGACGTTCAGCTCCTGCTCGAGGACGCCGCAGCCGGGCCCGGTGGAGAAGGCCGCGATTGCGTCGGTCCGGTCCGTGCTCCAGCCGTACGTCCGAATCTTGCCTTCCCGCACGAGGTCCTCGAAGACGTCGCGAGCCTCCAGGGCGCGCTCGATCGAGAGTCCCCAGACATGCAAGAGGTAGACGTCGACGTAGTCGGTCTGTAGTCGCCGAAGGCTACTCTCGAGGTCCGCACGCAGATGCGCGGCGACGTCGCTGTCTGCCTCGGTCGTTCCGTAGAAGTCCACTCTCTTGCCAGCCTCGTCGACCTTGTGGCCGACTTTGGTTGCGATGACGGCCTGGTCGCGCCGGCCTTCGAGGGCTTGCCCCAGGATGCGCTCGCTGTGGCCGGCGCCGTAGTTGGCTGCCGTGTCGAAGAAGCCGGCGCCGAGTTCCAGGGCAGCGTGGATTGCCCTGGTCGACTCAGCGTCGTCCACGATCCCCCATCCCGCCTGGGCGCCGGCCATGATCAACGGCCCGCCGATGGCCCAGCAGCCCATACCAACCGCAGGGACCTCGATGCCGCTTCGTCCGAGAGTTCGCTTCACGTTCCGTCTCCTTGTCGGCGACGCGCTCGAAGCGCGCCGCAGCCGACCGCGCGGTCGCCCGCCCGGCGCGCGCCGGCAAAGAGGACCGGCGAGTGTCGAGACCGCCGAGCTAGCGCCAGGGGATCGGGATGATGCCCTTCTGGCGAGCCTTGGGGACGGAGACCCAAGCGTAGCCGTCTTCCCCGCCGTTGACGTGCGGCTGGGCCTGCTGCCACTCGCCGAGGCCATACTTGATGGCCTCCTCGAAGGTCTTCGAGTTGATCATCGTCGTCTCGATGAAGTAGTAGGAATCGGTCGAGGCATCCGTGCGGACGGCGACGTAGGCGTGGGTGGGAAGGAGGACCAGTGCGGCCTGCATGCCCAGCGCTTCGACCACCGACGCGTACAGCAGGGTCAGCTCGATGCAGTTGCCGCTCGACTGGTCGAGGACCTCGCCGGGCAGGCGAATCCGCTGCGACTGACCGGCCGCGAAGGTGATCGGGGTGCTGATGTAGGTGAGACTGTAGTCGTTCTTCTCAGCCTCCCAGACGTCTGACAGACGCTGCTTCACCGTGCCTTTGGCGTCCGCCTCGCTGTCGTAGCCGGCCGTCATGATGCCCCTCGGGTCGTAGGCGGCGGCAGCGCGGATGAGCGCGTTCACGGACGGGTCCGTCGGAGTGATCATCGCCACGACCAGCTCGTAGCTCTCCTGCTGGGTGAACCCCTTGATCGACCACGGGAAGTCGTCCCGGGAGGTGATCAGGGTCTGGCTGGTCTGGTCCAGGATCGTTCGAGCTTGGCCGGACGCCAGGTACGAGACGACCACGTGCAGGGTGCCCGGGTGCTGGCTGTTCAGGCTGTCATAGCCGGCCTGGGTCAGCCGCGGGTTCTGGCGAACCTCCTCGGTCCCATTGGCCGCAACCGTCACCGTGTCGCTGGCCTTGTCCGTGTAGCCGGAGATATCGCTCTGGACCGTGACCTTGACCGGCGACGAGTTGGCGTTGTCGATCGTCACGATCACGAAGTCGTCGATGAAGCTGCCGTACAGGTGCGCGATCGGCGTGATCAACTCCGATGTGTAGACGTAGTCGGCGGTGATCTGATCGACGGTGGCCGAGGTCGCCGTCGCTTTGGGGGCTTCCGATGCGGCGGGCTGGGACGCCTGCGCGGAAGGCGACGGCAAGTCGACATGAGCCCCCCCGGACGGGGCAATCGGCGGCAGGGTGGCAGATGCGGTGCTGCAGCCGGCCACGACGATGATGAGGGCCAGGGCACCGAGCCGCCCGTAAACGTTGCGCCACGAACCCATCCGGAACCTCCTGGCCTGCCTGACGGCGGGCGTGCTGCCAGTGAAGATGGACTGAGTGATCGTAGCGTGAGCGGGGGCCGCCTACCAGTAGCGAATTGCCCGGCGTTCCACCCCGGCGGCGGTCCTATCCGCGGACTACGCGCAGGTCCAGGCTCGAGCGGTTGAGAATCTCCGACCCGCCCTCGGTGCAGAGGACGATGTTCTCGAGGCGCACGCCCCATCGACCCGGGAGGTAGATGCCCGGCTCCACGCTGAAGGCCATCCCGGGGCGCAGCGGCGTGGCGTTGCCGGCGACCACGTACGGGTCCTCGTGCACCTCCAGCCCGATGCCGTGCCCGACCCGATGAGTGAAGTACTCGCCGTACCCGGCAGCGGCGATGACACCGCGCGCGGCCGCGTCGATCTGTTCGGCCGGGATGCCGGGGCGAACGGCTGCCGTGGCCCGGGCCTGCGCTTCGCGCACGAGGTCGTAGACGCGCCGGAACTCGGGTTCGGGCTCGCCGCCGTCGTTGCCGGCCACACAGATCGTGCGAGTGGTGTCGCTCAGGTAGCCGGCCAGCGTGCCCCCGATGTCGATGACGACCGGCTCGCCGGGCCCGATGACGCGATCGCCGGCGTCGTGGTGCGGCGAGGCACCGTTGGGTCCAGAACCGACGATCGCGAAATCGGCCAGGTCGTGGCCCTCGTCGATGAGCCGGCGGCGGATCTCGCGGCTCACGTCCGCCTCGGTCCGGCCGACGAGGCGGCCTGCGGCAATGCCGTCCACGGTCCGGTCCGCCGCCTGCGCCGCGAGCCGGAGAAGCCGCGCCTCGTCGGCATCCTTGACCTGGCGGAGGTTCCGCATCACCGCACTGGCGGGCTCGAATCGACGGCCGCGCAGGGCCGCCTGCAGCCCCAGGACGTGCATCGCCCACAGCCGATCCGATAGGCCGATCGCGCCGGGGGAGGCGGCTCGGGCTGAGCCCGCGTCCAAGATGCCCGCCACAATCGCTGCCGCGTCGTCGGTCTCGTCGAACGCCACCACGCTTGCGCTGCCGCCGCTAACCAGCGGCGTGGCCGCCGCCTTCTCGGCCTCCAGCCGCGGCACCACGAATGAAGCCGGCCCCTCGCGCGGAACGACGAGCAGCGTCAGCCGCTCCATCGGCTCGCCCACGAAGCCGGTCAGGTATCGCAGGTCCGGGCCCACGCCGATGAGAAGCGCGGCGAAGCCGCTTTCGGCGATGGCCCCGCGGCAGGCGGCCAGTCGCGCCCCGAATCGCTCGTCTGGGATGCGGCGCAGGTCGCTCACCTACTTGCCCGCCAGGGCCTCGACCAGCGGCGCCATCGATTCCATCGAGCGGCTCGGGATCGTGTAGTAGCTGATGCCGAGCGCCTCGCGGCGCCGCAGCAGCCGCTCGCGCACGGCTCCGAGCGTCCCGTACAGGACGTACGGGCTGCCGTAGACGGCCGTCGCCGCCCCCATCGTCACCGCCGCCGCAGAACCCAGGAGCGAGTTGCCGCTCCCGGCCAGGCCCGCCGAGCTGAGCCAGGCGTTCATCTCCAGCCGTTCGAATCGGTCGCCGGCCGCCTCCTTCACCAGCGCGACCTTCTCGGCCGTTGCCGTCTCGGTCGCCTGGCCGAACAAAGGCCAGCCGCGGGCGCTGAAGCCCGGCACGAGCCCCACGATGTCGGCCTCCCGCGCGGCCAGCTTGAGCATTCGCGGACCGCCCCCGCCGATCGCCAGCGGCGGTCGTGGCTTCTGGACCGTGGGCACGCCCGCCGACGCGCGCTCCATCTGGTAGTGCTCTCCGCGGTGCGTGACCGTCTCGCCGGCGAGCAGGCGCTTCACGAGCGGGATCGCCTCCTCGAGCCTGTCCACCCGGCGCGGAGGCGGGTCGTAGATCATCCCCAGCTCGCGGTAGTCGCTCTTCATCCAGCCGGCGCCCATGCCCAACTCGAACCGCCCGCCCGACAGCACGTCTAGTGTTGCGGCCTCGCGGGCGAGTACCAGCGGGTGGCGGTAGTCGTTGGCGAAGACGAACGCTCCGATGCGCAGACGGGTCGTCGCGGCCGCTGCCGCGGCCAGCCCGGCAAACGGGGAGAGCTGATTGCCCAGGTGATCGGGCATGACCAGAAGGTCGTACCCGAGCGACTCGGCCCGCCGAGCCAGGGCCGCCCACTCCTCACCACTCGACGCTGACGCCTGCTGGACCGCGAATCGGAACGGATGCACAGCTGGAGGTTACTGCGCAGCCGAAAAGGGGTGCGCGGTGCGCGGTGCGCTGGCCGGAGCTGTGTGCACGGTGCGCTGGCCGGGGCCGTGTGCGTCCTGAGATACATGCGACAAGCTCAGCTCGGGCCAACGGGCTCACGCGTCGATTGTGTGCGCCCTGGGCGACTTCTCGGACAGCAGGGGACGCCCAGTGTCGGGACTGTGCGCCACCACGTACGGAACAGACGACATGGCTGGCTTCGGCCGCTGCCATATGGTCGACATGTACGTCCTGGCGCACGCCATACCGTTGTGGTAGGTCTTGATGCGGGATATGTGTGGCCCAATGCACACAAACGACCGCTGGACGATGCTGGACGCGCGCGGGAGCCGGACACCGCCGCCGCCCCCGCCGCGCATCAGACCGCTTCCGCGATCGCTTCCTCGAACTGCGAGTTGTAGAGGTCGTAGTAGAAGCCGTGGCGGGCGATCAGCTCGTCGTGGCTGCCCTGCTCGACGATCTTGCCGTGGTCCATGACCAGGATCTCGTCGGCGTGGCGGATCGTGGAGAGGCGATGGGCGATGACGAACGCGGTGCGGCCCTTCATCAGGCGAGCCATCGCCTGCTGGACCAGCACCTCGGTGCGGGTATCGACCGAGCTGGTGGCCTCGTCCAGGATGAGGATCTGCGGGTTCGCCAGGAAAGCCCGGGCGATGGTCAGGAGCTGCTTCTCGCCCTGGGAGAGGTTCGAGGCGTCGTCGTCGATCACCGTGTCGTAGCCCTCGGGCATCGTCCGCACGAAGTGGTCCACGTGGGCGGCCTTGGCCGCGGCCACGATCTCTTCCTCGGTGGCATCCTCCCGGCCGTAGGCGATGTTCTCGCGGATAGTCCCGCCGAAGAGCCAGGTGTCCTGGAGGACCATGCCGAAGGTTCGGCGGAGGTTGTCGCGGGTCAGGTGCCGGGTGTCGATCCCGTCCACCTTGATGGCGCCCGCGTCGATCTCGTAGAAGCGCATCAGCAGGTTGACCACGGTGGTCTTTCCGGCTCCGGTGGGGCCGACGATGGCCAGCACCTCGCCCGAGCGGATGTCGGCGTTCAGGTCGTCGATGAGCGGCGTCTCGGGTGCGTAGCGGAAGCCGACGCCCTCGAGGCCCACGTGGCCCTGGGCGTTCACGAGTACCTCCGGCTGGTCGACGTCGGGGATCTCCTCGGCCTCGTCGAGCAACTCGAAGACGCGCTCGGCCGAAGCCATCGTGGACTGAAGGAGGTTGGCGATGCTGGCCGTCTGGGTGATCGGCATCGTGAAAGAGCGCGAGTACTGGATGAAAGCCTGGACGTCGCCGAGCGACATCGTCCCGGAGGCGACCTGGATGCCACCGAGGACGCCGATGGCGACATAGTTGAGGTTGCTCACGAAGTTCATCGTCGGCTGGATGATGCCCGAGATGAACTGGGCCCTGAAGCTCGCGTCGTAGACGCGTTCGTTCTCCTCGTCGAAGCGGCGGATCGCGTCCTCCTGGTGGCCGAAGGACTTGACGATCATGTGGCCGGTGTGGGACTCCTCCACCTGGCCGTTCAGGACGCCGGTGCGTTCCCATTGCGCGCCGAACTGCTTCTGAGAACGTCGCGCGATCAGCACCGTCAATCCGGCTGCGATCGGCAGGACGAGAAGTGAGATGGCGGCGAGCATCGGGCTGATCCAGAACATCATCGCCAGGACGCCGATGATCGTGGCTACCGAGGTGATCATCTGGGTCAGGCTTTGCTGGAGCGTGTTGGCGATGTTGTCGATGTCATTGGTGACGCGGCTGAGCGTGTCGCCGCGAGGGTGCGTGTCGAAGTACTTGAGAGGCAGCCTGGCCAGCTTCAGATCGACGTCGCGGCGCAGCCGGTAGACGGTCCGCTGCGAGACGCCGGCCATCGTGTACCAGGCCACCCAGGTGAAGAAAGTGGCGGTCAGATAGAGCGCGGTCAGGCCGAGCAGGACCATCCCCAGGGCACCGAAGTCGACGCCGACACCGGGCACGGCGTTGGTCCCGGCCACCAGGTCCGCCAGGGGGTTGTGGCTCTGCTGGAGGAGCGTTACCGCCTGCTGATGGGTGGTTCCGGCCGGCAGGAACCGGCCGAGCTCCTTGCCGATCAGCCCGTCCATCAGCTTGTTGATGCCGGTGCCGAGGATCTTGGGGCCGAAGACCGTGCCGGCCGTGCTGATGAGGGCGACCGCCATCACCAGAACGATCTTCGGCCGTTCAGGCCCTAGCTCTCCGAGCAGCCGCCGCAGGGTGCGCCGGAAGTGCCGGGGCTTCTCGGCCGGAATCATCATCCCGTGCCCCGGGGGGCCGAAGCCACCGCCCATCCGGCCGCGTCGGCCGCCCGGGCCGCTGAAACCGCCGGGGCGAGGGGCCGAGGCGCCGCTCCCCGGGCCCATCCCCGGACCGCTCCGGCCGCCGCTGTCGTGGCCGCTGCTTCCCGGGCCGCTCATGCCACTTCCTCCCGGCTGAGCTGCGAGTAGACGATCTCGCGGTAGGTCTCGCAGGTCTCCATGAGCTGCTCGTGCGTGCCCTTGCCGACGATCTCGCCGCTGTCCAGGACGACGATCTGGTCGGCATGCATGATCGTTCCGACGCGCTGGGCGACGATGATCACCGTGGCGTCGTGTGTCTCCTTGCGCAGCGCCGCCCGGAGTTGCTGGTCGGTCTTGAAGTCGAGAGCGGAGAAGCTGTCGTCGAAGACGTAGACCTTCGGTTTCTTGACGATGGCCCTGGCGATAGCCAGGCGCTGGCGCTGCCCGCCCGAGACGTTCGTCCCGCCCTGATCGATCTCGCCCCCTAGCCCGTCCGTCATCTCGGTCACGAAATCGGTGGCCTGGGCTGTCTCCAGGGCGTGCCAGAGGGCCTCATCGGTGGCCGACTCGTCGCCGTAGCGCAGGTTAGAGGCCACCGTGCCGCTGAAGAGGAACGCCTTCTGGGGCACGACGCCGATCAGCTGCCACAGGTCCTCCTGGCGCATCTGCCTTACGTCGACGCCGTCGATGGAGACGCTGCCGGAGGTCACGTCGTAGAAGCGTGGGATCAGGTTGACGAGCGTGGTCTTGCCCGAGCCCGTACTGCCTACGACGGCCGTCGTTTGGCCGGGCCTGGCAGTGAAGGAGATGTTGCACAGGACCGCGTCCTGGGCTCCCGGGTAGCGGAACTCCACGTCGCGGAACTCGACTACGCCATGCGGGTCGGAGATCTCGGCCGGCTCGTCCGGATCGCACAGGGTTGCCTCGGTGTCCAGCACCTGCTGGATCCGCTCCGCGGCGGCGGCCGCTCGCGGAACCATGATGAAGATCAGAGCGGCCATCATCACAGAGAAGAGGATCAGCATCACGTACTGCAGGAAGGCCGCCAGGTTACCGATCGGCATGCTTCCGGAGTCGATCCGCAGGCCGCCGAACCACACGATCGCGACAGTCGACAGATTCATGATCCCGAAGAGGAAGGGGATCATCATGGCGAAAAGGCGGTTGACTCGGAGAGCGGTGTCAGTCAGCTCGCGATTCGCCTGGTCGTAGCGGGCTTCTTCGTGGTCGGTTCGAACGAAGGCCCGGATAACGCGCATGCCGCTGAGGATCTCTCGCATGACCTGCTGGATCCGGTCTGTCTTCTTCTGCATCGAGCGGAAGAGCGGCATCGCGATCCGGGCAAGCGTGAGCATGACGACCAGCACGAGAGGGATGATCACGATGAGAAGTCCAGACAGCGGAACGTCCTCACGGAGGGCCATGATGATGCCGCCGACGCACATGATCGGGGCCATGATCATGATGTTGAACGCCATCACCAGGACCATCTGGACCTGTTGCACGTCGTTGGTGTTGCGGGTGATCAGCGTCGGCGTTCCGAAGAGGTTCGTCTCCTTCTGCGAGAAGCCCATCACCTGGCGGAAGATGGCGCTGCGAACGTCGCGCCCGAACGCCATGGCCGTCATCGAACCGAAGTAGATGCCGACGATCGCGCAGATGCCAAGCAGGAAGGTGATCAAGAGCATCAAGCCGCCGGTCCTGATGATGTAGCCGGTATCGCCCTTGAGGACGCCGTTGTTGATGATGTCCGCGTTCAGGTTGGGAAGGTACAAGTTGGCAAGGGCCTGGATGGTCACCAGGACCATCACGATGGCCAGGCGCCATCGATAGGGCCACAGGAACCGGGGCAGGAGTCTGGTCATTCGGGTGCGTTCCTCGTGATCGACGATGCGCGGTCGGCTTCGGCACCGGCGGTCTCCGCGGTCTCCGTCTCGCTCTGGAAGACTCGTCGTCGGGCGGCGTGGATCGCTCGCATGCCGGTCAGGAGAGCGGCAATCTCATCGGCGGTGAGGGCGGCCAGGATCTTCGACAGGCGGTCGCGGCGATGCGCGGCCATGTCGATGAAGACCTGACGGCCGGCGTCCGTGGCGTGGACCAGCACGACCCGGCGGTCGTCGGTGCCGTGGCGCCGTTCCACCAGGCCGCGCTTCTCCATGCGATCCACGATGCCGGTCGCGCTGGCGTCCGAGACATCCATCGCCTCGGCGAGGCTGCTCATGGACAACGGGCCCTCAGCCTCGAGCGCGGACAGGACGTTGAGGTGGACGAGGCTCAGAGCGTGGCGGTGCCAACTCTTGAACACGCCGCCCCGATCGCGCGGCGACCACCCGGTCATCTCGTCCAGCAGCTCGCGCTCCAGGGTTGCGCGATCGATCGCCGGCGCGGCGGCCTCGTCGTTGTTCCGTGCCACGTTGTCGTTCTGTGTGCCAGTGATATTACGCATGGCATTGAGCATTATGGCTCGAGTCAGAGCCTGCCGCAAGTGGCCCTTTCAGGGTAGGTTCAGCCCGCGCGGGAGATACTCCGGCGCAGCCGATCGAAAGGTTGCCGGACAGTCCGGCCATGACTCTCGTGCGCTTCCCGCGGCTCCGCCGATCGGTCGCCGGGGCGGTCCCCTGCCGTCAGTGCCAGCAGTCGCTACGCTGCCAACGCGCGAAAGGATCCACCGATGACCGCCATCTCAGAACCGACCGTGACGCCGGGCCCGAGGCTGCTCGCGGACGCTCGCGGCCGGCTTCTCAGCATCGCCCGCGGCCGGTCGAGCGAAGCCCTGTGGGTCCGCCCGGCGTTCCTGGGAGTTCTGGCGCTTACGGCCATCCTGTACATCTGGGATCTGACCGTCAGCGGCTATGCCAACACCTATTACTCGGCGGCCGCCCTGGCCGGGTCGCAGAGCTGGTCGGCCTGGTTCTTCGGCAGCTTCGACGCCAACAACTTCATCACCGTCGACAAGCCGCCGCTCTCCACGATGGTCATGGCCCTTTCGGTCCGGCTCTTCGGCCTCTCGGCCTGGAGCATCCTGCTGCCCGAGGCGCTCATCGGCGTGGGCACCGTCGGCGTGCTCTTCCTGGCCGTGAAGCGCTCGTTCGGGCCTGCCGCGGCGGTCATCGCCGGAACAGTGATGGCGCTCACGCCGGCCGCGGTCCTGATCTTCCGCTTCAACAACCCGGACGCCCTCCTCACCTTCCTGCTGGTGGTCTCGGCCTGGGCGCTGCTCCACTCCGTGGACAAGGGCAGCCTGCGCTGGATGACCCTCGCGGCCGCTTGCGTGGGGCTGGCCTTCCTGACGAAGTACCTGCAGGCCTACCTGGTCCTGCCCGGCTACGCCCTCGTCTTCGGCTTCTCGGCCAACGCCACGCTGCGCCGGCGACTGGTCGGGCTCGTCGTGGCGCTGGCCACCGTCTTCGTCACGAGCGGCTGGTGGGTCGCCATCGTGGAGATGCTTCCGGCCGGCGGCAAGCCGTTCATCGGCGGCAGCACGTCCGGCTCGCCGCTCGATCTGATCTTCGGCTACGACGGCCTCGGGCGGATCTTCGGCGGCAGCGGCCCGGGCGGCGGTGGCTTCGGCGGTGGTGGCTTCAGCGGCGAGGTCGGCCCGCTGCGGCTCTTCAACGACCAGATGTTCGGCGAGATCGCGTGGCTTCTCCCGCTGGCCCTCGTCTGCCTCGTGGCCGGCTTGTGGCGGCGGCGCTTGGCGGCCCGGACGGATCTCGCCCTGGCGGGCTACCTGCTCTGGGGAGGCTGGTTCGCGGTCACGGCGATCGTCTTCAGCTACATGTCCGGCGTCATCCACTCCTACTACGCCGTGGCCCTGGCCCCGGCAATTGCGGCGCTCGTCGGCGCCGGTCTCGTCGACCTGTGGGGGGCTCGGCTTCGGATCTGGCTCGGCGGCGTGGCCGTGGGTCTGGCCTGCCTGGCCACGGCCTGGTTCGGCTGGCAGCTCCTCGACCGGACGCCGGGCTATGCCGGGGGCGTTGGGCCGGCCGGGCTGGTAGTAGCCGTCGTGGCCACACTGGCCCTAGTGGCCGTCTCGATGCCGCGGCTGAGCGAGAACGCGATGGCACGACGGATCGCCCTCGGAGCTGCGGCCCTTGGTTTGGGCGCGGCCCTGCTCGCCCCGGCGGCATACGCGGTGGGCACGATCCAGACGGCCTACGGCGGCGGCGATCCGCATCCGGGGCCCGGGGCGGCGAGCTCGATGTTCGGCGGCGGTCCCGGCGGTTTCGCAGGCGCGGGCGTCGTGCCCGGCGGCGGACTCCCCGGCGGCATCGGCGGCTTCGGCGGCATCGACGGCCGGGGCGGCTTCGGCGGCGGCCTGGCCAACGGCGGTGAGAACTCGGCGCTTCTCGAGTACCTGGTCGCAAACCGCGGCAACGCCGCCTGGATCGTGGCCGCCAACTCGTCACAGCAAGCGGGCACGATCGAGCTCGCCACGGGGCTGCCGGTCATGGCCATGGGCGGCTTCACCGGCTCGGATCCGACGCCGACTCTAGACCAGCTCAAGAGCTACGTCGCCTCGGGCAAGCTGCGCTTCGTCCTGGTAGACGGCCTCGGCGGCGGTTTCGGCGGCGGTCTAGGCGGCGGCGACACGACCGACCGGACGTCCTGGGTCGCGAGCACATGCAAGGTCGCGAGCTACGGCGGCTCCTCGTCCAGCCTCTACGATTGCGCCGGGGCCGCGTAGCGGGCGCGTAGGGGAACGCGGTGCGAGTTTTCGTGATCGAGGCCGATCTGGTCCTCGCCAGGTCCTGGTCCTTGGCCCGCGGGACTGTGGCTACCAGTGGTGGACGCGGCAGAGATCCAGGGCGGCGATCACGCCCGCCGAACGACCACCGATCTGGCCGCCTCGTCGTGCCAGGCGCGCTTGAACGGGTCGTCGTTGGCCATTGCGGCGGCGATGATTCCGAGGATGACGGTGCCGGTGGAGACGGCGAAGACGAAGTAGCGGATGAGGACCGCCCCCAGGCCGAGCTTCAGGCCATCTGACGCCCGAACCACTCGCAGGCCGAGCGCCCGCTGCCCGGCCGAACCTCCGAATACCCACCAGCATGCCGGGTGGTAGCAGACGAAGAAGAGGACCCAGATCCAGTAGATCGCGGTCGCGGCCGAAGAGTAGGTGACGTAGTCGCCAGCGTAGTGGCGGACGCCGGCCGCCTCCGCGAGCACCATGGCAATGACGAACGCGACGACCATGAGGACGGCATCGATCATGAGCGCGCCGAAGCGGACGCCGATGCCACCCCAGCTGAGGCCGGGTGCCGGACCGGCGGGCACGAAGGGCGCGAAGCCGAATCCGGGCGGGTAGCCCCAGCCGGTCGGTGGGTACGGTGCCACCGGCCAGCCGCCCGGCTGAGTGGGGGTGCCCAACGGCGGAACGAAGCCAGGCCCGGGAGCGCCCCATGGCGGCCCGTAGCCGGGCTGCGGCGGGTAGGCGGGCGGCTGCCCGAACCCCGGTTGCGGGTAGGCGGGCGGCTGCCCGTAGCCGGGTTGCGGCGGGTACCCCGGCTGCCCGAACCCCGGTTGCGGCGGCTCCGGGCCCTGCGGCGAGCCCTGCGGAGAGCCCTCGCCAGGACCAGCGTTGTCGCCCGGCCAGGCCGGCCCAGATCCGGTGCGATCGTCTGCCGCCATAGGGTCGTCCCTTCCTTGCGCAGCTTCCAGGCGCCGCGGTGGCAGTGCCATGGTATCAACGACAAGGCTCCGCCAGTCGCCCGGGCAGAGGAGTTGGCCCATTGGTCGCCGCGCGCGACACCGACTTCGATCGCCGGCACGCGCGGCCAGCCCTGGCCTTCAGAGATACTTCAGCGTTGCGGTACATAATCCCTCACGTTGGAACTCGAAACACTGGCGGGAACATGAAGCGCAACGGCCTGATGGCTCTCCTCGGGATCGTGGCCGGTCTTGCCGTGCTCGCTGCGGTCGGCATCGTCGCCTACAACTTCGGCTTGAATACCGGGGACAACGGTGGCCACACGGTCTTCGGTCCGATGATGCGGGGCTACCACGACGGCAATTTCGGCATGGGCGCGGGCACCGGATGGTGGTGGTGGGCCATCATCCCGGTTCTGCTGCTCGGCTTCGTCGTCATATGGCTGTTCGCGGCGATACTGGCAGGGCCGCGCCGAGACACACCCGCGACGGCTCCAGGGCCATCGGGCGACAGCGTCGAACGACTGCGCGAGCTGACCGAGATGCACGACCGAGGCGCCCTTACGGACGACGAGTTCGCAGCCGCAAAACGCAAGCTGCTCGGCCTCTGACACGAGTCGAGGCCGTCTACTCGGCGCCACCTGGGAACCTCCTTCGGCTGGGCTGTGCTGACGAGCGCCGCCGCCAGAGCGAGCGGCGCCGCAGTTCGTAGCTCATCGCCGTCTGGAGGGACTGTCGTGGCTGGCTTCAAGTCGTCCCTGCTCAAGACCAACGCGCTCGCCCTGGCCGTGGGCGTGATCATCGGCGTGGCGATGGGCAACGTCGTCAACTCGCTGGTGAACGACATCATCATGCCGCCCATCGGCATGGCCCTCGGCAACCTCGACTTCTCGCAGCTCAAGTGGGTGCTCAAGGCGGGCGATTCCAAGACCGAGGTGGCGATCCGCTACGGCTCGTTCATCAACCTCGTCATCGCCCTCGTGGTCGTCGCGCTCGTCGTCTACGTCGTGGCGTCGCTGCTCGTGAGAGAGGCCCCCGCGCCGCCCACCAAGACATGCCCGTTCTGCAAGGAGGACGTGCCCGCCGACGCGACCAAGTGCCGGGCCTGCACCAGCGCGATCTGACCGTGAGTCGACGGGTGAGCGGTGCGATGGATGTTCGGTACGAACGGATCGCGCGCGTCCAGGCGAGGATGCGCGATCAGGGCCTCATCGCGATCGTGGTCTTGAACCACGACGACTACCGCCATCTCTTCGATGTGCGGCAGGATGCGGCGCTGACGGCTTCGAGTCCGCCTCGGCTTCGTCTGCTTCTTCCGGGAATTGCCAGTCGTCACCGGGCCCCGGCTCGCCGGGTCCCACCTCCAGCGGCTTCATCGGCACGTAAAAGCCTCCGCCGCCCTGCGTCGTCGGGCTGAAGAACAGGCCTAACTTCTTCTCGGCTTTCGGACGCTCGTCGCTCATTTCATCCTCGAAATCGGGCATGTGACTGCGGCCAATGATAGGACTCCTGCGCTTCTGGTGGGCTGCTCCCGAGTGGCTCAGTTGTCAGCCCGGTCATTCGATGCAGTGCCGTCCGAGCCTGCTGGAAGGGCGCGGGCGCGGGGGCGACGGCGAGGTCTACTTGACCTCGAACGAGCGCTTGGCCAGCCCGAGCCAGTAGCCGTCGATGGTGACCTTGGGTGCCTCGCCCGGCTCGGTGGCGGCGCCCAAGGTCACGAAGAGCGGCGCGAAGTGCTCGACCGTGGGATGGGCGTACGGCATGCCGGGCGCCTGGTTGCGGAAATCGAAGAGCGAGTCGAGGTCTCCCCGCTCGAGCCTCTCGGCCGCCCAGAGATCGAACTCCTTCGACCATTCGGGCGCACCGGGCCGGCCGTCGAAGTACTGGTGGACGAAGGGCAGGCCGTGGGTCATGAAGCCGCTGCCCATGATCAGCACGCCCTCGTCGCGCAGCGGCGCCAGCCGCCTGCCGATCTCGAAGAGGTGCTCCGGTTTCAGGTCCGGCATGGACATCTGCAGGACCGGTATGTCGGCGTCGGGGTACATGACCAGCAGGGGCACGTACGCGCCGTGGTCCAGGCCGCGCTCCGGCCGCTGGACGACCGGCTCGTCCGGCGGCATCAGCGCCTTGACCCGCGCCGCCAGGTCGGGCGCGCCGGGCGACTCGTAGCGGATGCGGTAGTAACGCTCGGGGAAGCCGTAGAAGTCGTAGACGAGCGGGGCCGGATTGGTGGCACCGAGCGTGAGCGGCGCCGACTGCCAGTGCGCGCTGATCATCAGGATCGACTTGGGGCGCGGGAGGGCGGCGGCCCAGCCGGCCAGCTCCGCCGGCCAGATCGGGTCGTCGATGAGGGTGGGGGCGCCGTGGCCCAGGTACAGCGCCGGCAAGCGGCCGGGGGTGGCAGGTTGCGGATCGGGCATCGATGGATTCCTCTGAATGTCGGCCTATCCTCGCCGCTTCGGCCGGCTCTGTCATCGCCCTCGTCGCGGCCGCCGCGCAGGCCGCAACGACGCCCCTTGACACGAGTTTCGTGTGCCCGTAGAGTTAGACACTCTCACGACTATCGAAATATACACGAGGTGACGTGGACGCGACGAAGACAGGTACCGAGGATCTGGCGAGGATCTTCCGAGCGCTCGGGGATCCGAGCCGGCTCGCCATCTTCGAGGTGGTCCGAAGCGCCTGCACGGATGACTCGGCGCACTCGTCGGAGGAGCTTCGGAACAGCGTGACGGAGATCGCCCGGGAGTTCGATCTCTCGCTCTCGACCGTGTCGCATCACCTCAAGGAGCTGCGAAACGCCGGGCTGATCCGGTGTGAGCGTCGCGGTCAGCACATCTTCTGCTCGGTCAATCCCGAGATTCTGCAGGTGGTCGATCGATTCCTCCGGGGCATCGACTCGGAAGCGAGTTCTTTCCGCGCCGTTGGTTCGGATCGGGACAACCAGTCGTGATCGACTTCTTGCTGAGCCGATGGTTCGATATTTCGATAACAGTACTGACAACTGGTGACAACGGTAGCGACAAAGGAGACGACATGAACGATCGGAAGGATCTGGAGAAGAGGTTCGATGACGTAGGTTGGGGATTGCTCTTCCTGGCGTTCGCCGCGCTGGCGCTGCCGAACGGGACGGCCGAGTATGCCTCGGTTGCCGCTGTGGGCGCGGGAATGCTTGGTCTCAACGCCGTCCGCGTGATCGCTGGAGTTCCGATTCGCTGGTTCTCCACCTTGCTCGGTGCGACGGGGCTGGTCGCCGGAGTCATGGCGCTGGGGGGCGTGAAGGTCGACGCCTTCGCCCTCTTCTTCGTCTTCCTGGGCGTCGTGACGATAGCGGCCGCCATCGTCCGGCCGTCACGGCGATCTATCCCCGCCTGAACGACCCCCCCGCCCCCTCGCCGGGTCACCCCGGCGTGCCCCGCCGGAGTATCGTGTGGCAGCCTCGTGGGCCCGACCCTGAGGCAGAGCGGGTTGAGGTGAAGACATGCAGTCGGCGGGTAACTCGGCCGGGCGGTCGGTCCTGGCAGGAGCGGTCGGTGGCGCAGTTGCCGTGGTGGCCCTGACGGCGATCGCGGCGCTGCTGCTGCGACGCCTGGGGCCGCGCCTCATGCCGCGGATGATGGAGCGGATGATGAGCGACGGCCGCTGCTCCGAAGAGATGCGCGCCTGCATGGATAAGTGCGGCTGCGGCCGGCCCGCCTCAGCCGACGAGGCCGATCGCAGCTGACCCCGCCGGCCTACCCGAGTTGTGGCGGGCGATCGAGGATCTTGCGGAGCAGCAGCGCGCCCTCGGGACACGCTCCGGTGAACTCGGGTGATGTGAGGAGCTGCGCCGGGGCGGTCCCCTTCCCCACCCGCTCGTAGCCAAGCCGCGGGAACCAGTCGCCCGCCGTGTCGGTTAGCAGGAAGAGCTGGCCGATGCCGAGGCCCGTGGCGATGGCTTCCGCTTCGGCGACCAGCCGGCGCCCCAGACCGGCGCTCCGGAGATCCGGCGCCACGCAGACCGACCGGAGAAGCCCGACCCAGCCGTACGGCTCGACGGCGGCGCAGCCCACGATCTCGCGGGCTCCGCCTTCCTCGCGGGCGACGACGGCGGTCGCAGCGGCGAGGTCGAACCCCGCCGTCGGCAGGCCGTTGGCCTCCAGGAGGCCCTCGATGGCCGCCCGATCGGTCGGTCGCGCGCGATCGATCGAGATCACCCGCAGCAAGCTCCATTCGATTTGACGGAAGTCGCGGCGCTCGCAGGCACGGGGGCCGCGGTCGCGGCAGCCGCGGCGTCGCCGGCTTCGGCCCTCGCCTCGGCCGGCTTGGTCGCCTTGACGATGACGCTGTACATGCCGTCCGCGACCTGATGGCTGACGGTCAGCGAAACGTCCGTGAGTCCGACCTGCTCGAGCCCGGAGCGGAACTCGGAGAACGACAGCGCACCGGCGATGCAGCCGGTGTACGAGCCTCTATCGGCGCGCTGTTCGGGGGTCAGCGCATCATCGGCGACGATGTCCGTGATGCCGATCCGACCGCCGGGCCGCAGGACCCGCGCGATCTCGCGGAAGACCGCGCCCTTGTCGGCGGCGAGATTCACCACGCAGTTGCTGATGACGACGTCGATCGAAGAGGCCGGGAGCGGGATCGCCTCGATCTGGCCCTTCAGCCACTCCACGTTGGTGGCGCCGGCCTGGGCGGCGTTGCGCCGCGCCAGAGCGAGCATCTCGTCGGTCATGTCCAGGCCGAAGGCTCGCCCGGTCGGGCCCACGCGGCGGGCCGACAGCAGCACGTCGATGCCGCCGCCGGAGCCCAGGTCCAGGACGCGCTCCCCTTCGCGGAGATCCGCGACGGCGATCGGGTTGCCACAGCCCAGCGAGGCCATGACGGCGGCGTCGGGCAGCTCCTCGCGCTCGAGGGCCGAGTACAGGCTGCTGCCGTACTCGCCGGAGTCGCCGCAGCATGACTCACGGTTCAGCACGCTCAGGGCGGCTTCGCCGTAATGCCGGCGAACGGTCTCGTGGATCTGGTCGGTCATCGGAGTCCCCTTCAGCACGCGCAGGTGGAGGGGGTGGCCTGGCTGGCGAAGAGCCGGCCGATCGCGCCGGCGAGCCGGGACGGTCTAGCGGTCGTCCGGCGAACGCTATGCCGGCGAGCCTCCTGGGCTTCGCGGATACGCTCCTCGGTCAGTAGCTTCACGATCTGGGGGTTGTAGTACAAGGACATTGTTGGCTCCTTCCGGGACGGAATCTAGGGCATACATTGATACTTGTCAATATCCATGCTTGTCGATATGCTGGGGCCATGAAGCGCCAGACCGATCCCGACGTCCTCCTTCTCCAGGCCGCTGCAGATCCGACCAGGCTGGCCATCCTGCGCCAGCTCAGCGAGGACGGCGGCGTCTGCGCCTGCGACTTCACAGCCTGCTGCGACGTCGCCCAGCCCACCGTCTCGCACCACCTGAAGGTCCTCCGCGACGCCGGCTGGGTCACCGGCGAGCGCCAGGGAACCTGGATCTGGTACTCGCTCTGCCCGGATGCGGTGGCGCGGTTCCGGGAGCTGGCCGGCGGAATCTCGCCGGGGGCCGCCCGCCCGGCGGCCATGCTCGGCGGTTCGACCGGCAGCGTCTCTATGGCCGCGACAACCGGCCCCCGTCCGCCCGCCGGAGGAGCCAGTTGAGCCGTCATTTGGAGCTCGCCGATCTCGAGTCGACCATTCGGCCGGGCAACCGCACCCGGCCTGGAAGCGGGAGTGCCCCAATGTCCGATCCCATCCGCGTCCTGTTCGTCTGCACCGGCAACTCGGCCCGGAGCCAGATCGCCGAAGCCCTGCTCGGGGACCTGGGCGGCTCCGATTTCGCAGCTTTCTCTGCGGGGACGTTGCCCCACGGAGTGAGCCCCTACACCACACGCGTCCTGGGCGAGGCCGGCATCGATTGGTCGGGCGCCCGCAGCAAGTCCGTGACGGAGTTCATAGGCCGGCCGTTCGACTACGTGATCACCGTCTGCGACCGAGCCCGCCAGACGTGCCCGGTCTTCCCGGGCCGGCACAAGTCCCTCCATTGGGGCCTGGAAGACCCGGCCGAAGACGAGGCTCGCCTTATCGTC
>JBEKPL010000010.1:0-52190 GCA_049520815.1 Candidatus Limnocylindrales bacterium | reverse complement strand
CGGGTGCCACGATGCCTGTCAGGGCGGTCGCCAAGAAACCAGCCAATTGCCGCTTAGAGCCCATGTAATGGGCGCTGCCCGCGAAATGGGAGGCGGCGATGTCGGTGACGGCTCGATCCAGGGCTGCGAGGTCGAGCGCCCGCAGATATGTCGAGCGCGAGCGACAGCTCAGCGTCGCGGGGCCAAAGAACCCATCTACCACACACTCCTGCCCGAGCCGAGCACTAACCTCGTCTGCGCGATTGAGTGCAGCGAGGGCGCCGCGAACCGAGGGTGAAAACGCCCCGGGGTCCGACAGGAACTCTATGGACGCGCCGTGGCACAAGGGCAGGCGCTGTGGCCAACCCGGCCAGAAGGGTCCACTAGGGTCAAGCCGTGGATCTCCGTCAGCCAACACTGCTTGAAGGATCGCCTTGGCGTGACCGGCATCCTCGGGTAGCACCAACGCGCTGCTTGGGCCGTATCGCGGCAGCAGCCCGAGATCGGTGAGCGCGTCCAGCCAGGGGAAGAATGTGGCTGGTACACCAGCGAGCAGTTCGTCGATCGGGACGAACGCGCCCGCGCTAGCGACCGATTGCGACATAGAGGCCATGCCTACTGAGGGGTGCTTTGGGCGTCCAGGTGACGATCTGTCCCCCTGCCGTCGCAGTGGCACGAGTCAGCTTGTCGAGGTTCGTGCCGTGGTGAACGTTGCCGAGCAGCAAGCCGGAGGGGGCCAGTCTCGTCAGCACCGCGCGGAGTGTCTCTGGCGGGATCCCGAAATGAAGGACATAGGAAGCAATGGCGCCGGCGGCCTCCGGCAATGCGCCGAGGTTACCCGGGGTCAACACAGGCATGCCTCGGGAACTGGCGATTTGGGCCATACCAGCCGAGATCTCCACACCGACGACATCGATTCCTAGGGCGCGCGCAAGATCCAGGGAGAGGCCCGTTCCGGATCCCAAGTCCAGTATCGGCAGCCCCGACAAGGGACCACAACGGATCTCCAACTCGGCGAGCAGATACGAGATGTTCTCGAGATTCCGCGAGCGATCGGCCAGCCGCTCGAACTCCGGGGCGATGAAGTCATAGAAACGCTTGAGAAGCTCCGACCGAACATCCACCGAATCCGCCGGCATCATCAGCAGGTAGCGATCGAACTGCGGCAGGCACTCCCAGTCAGCTGGAAGCGCCGACGCACCGCGGCCATTGGGGGCGAACGCCAACCCACTCACCACCGTCGTCTCGGCACCCGCGAGGACGTTCTTCTGCTCCTCCAGAACCACGCTGATCAGGCCCATCAGTCGCTGGCGTCCTCCACGACACGGCGAGCGACTTGTTGGGAGTAGTCGTCAATGCCCATGTGAAGACTCATCGCGATGTACGTGAGGGACCCCGGCGTGACTGACCCTGGCAGGATCGCTGCAAGCCGATCACGGAGTTCCTCCGCGTATCTGGCCGACCCATAGAGGCTGTACGGGAGGCCCACCACCGCCTCCACAGTTCGCCAGACGAATGAGAAATCCAGACGCGTGGCGGCGCCTGAAACACGCGGAGCGACCCGGACGGCGATCAGGCCCAGAGGGTTCATCTCACCGGCGGACACATCGTGTGGCACGACGAGCACCGCACGACGCGTAGTAGCCGTCGGAGCTCTTTCGAGCGACGACCGAAGGCCCGCTATGACGACCTGCGCCTGAGCCTCTAGCGCGGCAGTGAAGGTGCCGCCGGGCTCTATGAACTGCGCATGATAGTAGCTCTCCAGGTCACCCGAGTCGTCGAGGTAGGCTTGAGGCACTTTCTCTGCCTCAAGATCATCCACTCGGACCATGAAGTCGCGGAACTCGATCAGGTCGTGGCCGGCTTCGTCCCGGATCCGATGGGCCGACCTGTCGGCAGACCGGAGCCGATCCAAGACTACCGGGTACGCGTCCGCCACCCGATCAACGCGGCATCCGGCTGTCTCTGGCAGTCGAAAGAGTTCCGGCCGAACCTCCCGATGCAGAATGCGGGGCAGCGGACGAGCGGCCTGGTTCGGCTCAGCAGCGAATGCCCCGCCGGCACGCTGGACCTTGTGGAGGGCTGCCAGCAACTCCTCCCCTGAACCGCAGTAGATGACCTCCGTGAGCTGTTGCGCCGCCGCCTGCAGGGCCCGCGCCGCGACACCTGTTTTCCGGGTTAGCCTCTCGGCCTGGTCAGACCACTTGTCGCGATCCTCAATCCAGCGAGTCGTTTCTCGCGCGTTCGTTCGCTGCCCAAGCACGAAGACCGAAGTCACGTTGGGACTCTGTTCACAGCGACCTACCAATTGCGCGAGCGCAGCCGCCCAGAAGTCCGGCAGCCCTCCTTGACGGGTCGGCCGGTCGTCTACGCGAATGACCTCGCGGAAGAGCTGAGCGGGCACGGGGAGTGGGTCTCGGCCCACGACAAGTAGGACGCCGCGCCGGCAGTCGATTTGCCCAGCACCGGGCACAGTAGGCGCGTAGAGATGATCGACTACGGGTAGTTCAACAAGCCCATCCTGCAATGGCGGACCCAGCGCGACCAGCGGGTCTCCCCCGTCCGTCCGGCGCAGCTCAACGCTATCCATTGCGGCGCTGTGCGCGAGCCAGATACGGGCGTCCGAACCTGACGGGGCACAGAGACCGCCCCTTAGGACTCCGTGGGCGGTCGCGAGAGCCACTTCCATCGGGCTGAACTTGGGCTCACAACCATCGCCTCCGGCCCCTAGCCCGTCAGCCCAGGTCGGGACCGCCCAATCCAAGAAGCGCTGGACGACACCGGCCACCGACTCCGTCCCAGTTGACTGACAGAGCGCGCCCGCCACGTCTTCGGACAGCAGGTTCAGCCACGCGTTACCGAACGGGTGACGACAGGATGCCCCCGCGGTCACCTGGCACAGCCACAGATCGAGTGTCTGCGGTGGGACCGGTTGCTCGCGCGATGGGGCTAAACGGGCGGTTCCTCGACGCTTCTCGCCGTCCTGCATCAGAGCTTCCTCGGCGGCCTTATCCAGCTCGTCGATGCTCTCGGGCGGTTCTTTGGCGGGTACGAGCGCCAAGCCCACTGAGACCCCCAGCGTTCTGTTGTCGCTGGGGGTGTTTGCCACCCCTTCCATCAATCTCCGGGCACCACGGAGCGCATCTTCAGGGCGGTCGACACCAACGAGAACGATGAACTCATCCCCGCCACGACGAATCGCCAGAGCGCTTGGCCCAGCTACTGAGGCAATGGTCCGCCCGACATGGCCGATTAGCAGGTCGCCGTGCTGCTGGCCGACTTGACGGTTGATTTCATGGAAGCCGTCGATGTCGACAAACATCGAGCACAGGTAGCCATGGGATCCCAGAAGGCCCGAGATGCTCGCTTCGATCATCTTGAGGGAGCCGGGAGCATTTCGCCACGGCAACGCGGCTTGGCTATCGCGGAAGTGCCCGTTCCAGAAGGCATTCGCAAGGCCAACCAGCGTGGCCGATATCTGTTGCTGTCCCTCCATAGAGATCGACGAGACTGCAAGCCTAGGGACCGCCGAGACAGTGACGGTGTCGTCTTCGCCGTCATGCAGGCGGGTGACTGTTTCCAGTCCCGCCGCGTCCCCAACACCAACGTCCACCGCGAGAACCGGCTTCCCTCGCGCCTCGATGCTGATCATGGCGCGCGTGATTGGGGATGTGGGGTGTGAGATCGCATCCGTCAGGGTCGCCCGAAGTTCGTCCTCTGTTGCGAAATGCGACCGCATTCTCTGTGCCAACGACTCGGCCCAGTCGGCCCACTCAGCGATGGTGACCACGGTGCCCTCCTGCAGTGCTCTCGCCCTGCCTCAGTAGTCGCCGAGCCTCTTTCACCAAATAGAGAACCTCGATGGCAGCTCTTTCAACCGGCTGCCGGGACAGATAGTCGCTAGCCTCTTCGGCCAACCGGGTGGCGCCAAGAACCGAGACTCCGACGCCAGCCCACCTCAGCAGCTCGGCATCGTTGTTGCCATCGCCGAGTGCCAGCACGGCCTGCCGCTGGATGTTGAGAACACGAGCGGCCTCCGCGACGCCCATGGCCTTGTCACTCCCGACAGGTCTCACTTCGATCCATCGACCGGAGCCTCGGGTCGAAGTCACCTCCTGGATGGTCGCAATGGCGCCCGGCTCGCACCCTTCCAGCAGTACGGCTGTGGCTGGGACGGCCGGGAGGAGGTCTGGGGAATCGAGCCAGGTGATCGGCATTTCGTTGAAGTCGAGGTGGGGTCGGACATTCGCGGCATTCTTTGTGAATCCGTAGACTAGTTCGTCAGGCGGGCCCAAATGGCCTTCATCCATATCCGCAGCGACGCAGTAGACCAAAGCCGATCCCCCAGCCGCCTCCGCCGCGCTGACGAGCCGGCGGGCCACATGGTGGCCAATGGTTTGGTGATGGACAGCGTAGAAGGGAGCAGACCGGCACACCAGCGAACCGTTGTACAGCACGACCGGGGTCAGGCCCGATAGCCCCATGAGATCAAGCACAGGCTGCACGCCTGCCAACGTACGGCCCGTGGCGATTGTGAGGCGAACGTGTGGCCGACCGAGGTCGAGGCTTCGGTATAGATGCGCAATTCGAGCCCATGAATCCTTGCCGTGCGCGGACACCAGCGTC
The DNA here is from genome assembly GCA_049520815.1 of Candidatus Limnocylindrales bacterium. Taxonomy (GTDB): domain Bacteria; phylum Chloroflexota; class Limnocylindria; order Limnocylindrales; family CSP1-4; genus Fen-1039. The sequence continues at coordinate 47,585 of JBEKPL010000010.1, read as the reverse complement.
CCGTCCACATCCACCACGACCAGATCGATCTTCGAGAACGCCTCAAGGGCGCTCGAATCCGCGTCTCGCCAAGTGGGCAGCCACTCAGGCATGCTGCGCCAAGTAGAGCATGTGCCGCTTCGCGCGCTTCTCCGGGCGTGACGTATAGCCCAGTGCAGTCAGCTCGACCGTCTTGAGGTTTCCCCACGCCGAGAGCATCCCCTCGATTTCCGCTGTTGCGACGATTCCGTCCCGAGCGTAGTGGACCGCGAGGAGCCGACAGTCTGCTGCCTCGATCAGGCGACGTAGGGCCTCGGTAGCTTCCCTTGGATGGTTGAAGGACGAGGAGGGCCAGGGCTCGACCGGGACGCCGGCGCGCCCCGACACCGCCGGGGTCGTGCCGCGCGCGATGCTTTCCGGAAGGTGATAGTAGCCCCCGTAGCGACGCTCGTTATAGGGTGGATCCAGGTATACGACCTCATACCTACGTCGGCCGACCAAGGTCAATGCGTCGCCCAGCGAAATCTGCGCCGAGCGTCCGGGCACGGGCACGAGCAGCGTGAAGACGAATCGATGGGCGGCTCGCCTTGTGAGCGTCTTGAGGTACGCGTAGTAAGTCCCAGCCGTGTTTGCTACGCGGTCCGCCGAGTCAATCAGTGATGCGATGAGAAACCCTCTCTCAGTTCGAGTGATCCAGCGGCTCGACGCCCATTCCTCGATTGCGGCCCTACATCCGTCTATCAGCATGGCGTTCTCAAGTGAGAAGAATGCGCGCTCGCGGCTGTACTGACTCGTAATCCACCCCGCATGGCCGCCAACGCCATTGAGGTGCGCGGCGACCTCCGAAGCGGAATGCAGACGGAGGTGCCTGGATAGTCCCTGAAAAGCCGGCGGGCGGGAAAGGCCCAGCCGAGCAGCTTGGTACAGGTACGGGAAGACGAGGTGATCGCCTGAGTAGACGGAGTACCCCGCCTCCTTGAAAGCGGCTCCGATGACCCCAATCCCGCCGAATGGGTCGCAGATCGAGCCTGAAGGGACGCTCGCGGACACTTCGCGCAGAACGTCCCCTACAACCGACGCCTTGGAGCCAAAGTACCTCAATCTTCGCCCCCGTCCGCTACGTTGCGATGGTCTAGGGCAAGCAGGCCGTGGGGCAGCGAGCGGATCGGCTCGTTGAACGTCTCGCCTCCCCACGGTTGTCTATGTTAGGGGAGTCCAACTCTGCCGAGAGGACGTCTCCGGTCGCCGAGACTCGGAGGGAGCGGCATCAACGGGGATGACACCGAGTTGTGAACGCAGTCAGGCGAAGACGCTTCTGCCCGAAGGATCGCGCGTTAAGACCGCCCGGCACTGTTCTTGCCCCCTTCCCACGCGTCGCGTGCGGCGCGACGATACGTCGGCGGGGGCGCCACCAGGCGCCCGCGGACGAACGCGAAGGGAAGAGCGAAGGTGGCCGAGTTCCACCATTCACATCCTCATCGGCACGGTCGGCGGGGCGTGCATGAACATCGGCACGGGCACCGCGGCACGGCCCCGTCACGCTGGCCCGAGCCCGCTCCCTGGCAGCACCAGTTCGCCGAGCACCCACATACACATGGCCACCCGGCTGACGAGGCGGCGCTGACGGCTCCGCCGGCACCAGGACGGTGAGGCGATGGCACCTTGCCGATCCCGCAGGAACCGGATGGCCGGCGCGTGAGCCGTGAGGCGGCGGCACCGAATCGCTGGCAGCTGCGAGGCAGCCACGAGGGCGTCCGGGTGACGAGCCCGGACTACCGGCACGTCGCGGTCGAGGCGTCGGGCCGAGGGATTGGTCATGCCGCGTAGCGAACCGGTCCGACCCGGTGATTTCCACCGCCGACTGGCCGGGTGGCTGGCCGACGTCGCCGAGAACCCGCCCGGTTCGCGCCCGGCGCGTCCGCGGTCTGCGACCGCGCGCATTGCCCGTCAGGCCAGGAAGCCCTAGACGATGGCCCGCTGGTACGTCTACGTCCGCCGCTCCTGGAAGGAGGCGAATGCGGCTGACGTCTCGGACGAGCAGCAGGAGGCCAGTGCCCGGGCGCTCATCCCGCCGGGCGCCATCGTCGAGGTGATCAGCGACAGCGGCGGGCATAACAGCGGCCGGACTGAGGCTCGCGACGGCTACCGGGAGCTGATCGCGGCCGTGCGCGCCGGCAAGGTCGACGGGATCGCCGTGTACGACCTGTCGCGCCTGGCCCGAAACGCCCGATTGATGCTGAACCTGCGCGACGAGCTGGACCGCCATCAGGTCGCGCTGGCCGTCGCGACGATGCCCAACACCCGGTTCGACACGGCCATCGGGCGGTATCTGTTTGGCCAGCTCTGTTTGACCGCGCAGTTTCAGGCGGATATGGACAGCGAGCGAATGTCGGGCATGCTCCATCGAACCTTCGAGGATGGGCGCCATCGCGGACACGACCCGTACGGCTATCGATCCGAACGCGACGCCTATGGCCAGCTCGTCCATCCGCGCCAGCTCGTGCCGGTTCCCGAAGAGGCCGAGGTCGTCCGCCGTATCTGGCGCGAGCTGGAGCATCGCTCCATTCGAGGCCGTGCCCCGCCTGCTCAACGCCGAGGGCATCCGTACCCGCGAGGGCCACGTCTGGACCCGAGACGCGGTCAAGGACGTCTGGCGGCGCGGCCGCGTGTATCTGGCTACGTCGTGGAGAAGCGCGGCCTGGACGAGCGCCCGGGCCACCACGAGCCGATCCTGGACGAGGAGACCTATCGCGCCACCCTGGCCGCGGTTCGCGCCCGAACGCACGCCGGCAACAAGCCCCGGCCCTTCCGGGACTACCCGCTCCGCGGCGTGCTCTTCTGCAGCTGCGGCTCTCGGATGCGCGGCGAGGCTCGGGTCCAACGCGGCGGCGAACGCCGCTACTACCGCTGTCCGCGGGCTGGCCAGCAGATCGTCCAGCTCGTCGACGGCAAGCCCGCCGTCTGCCACGAGCGGCTCGTCCCCGCCGACGCCGCGGAGAAGACCGTGCTGGATGCGATCTCCCGAGGCGTCCTGCCGGCCGACGTGATCGAGGCCGCCCGAGACGAGCTGCGCCAGCGGCTTGCGGTCCCCCACGACAGCCTGACGGGCCGCCAGCGGGCCAGGCTCAAGCAGCGTTTGGAGCAGCTGCGCAAGCAGCACGAATGGGCGGACATCACCGACGAAGACTACCGCGCCAGGCGGGCGGAGACGCTCGAAGAGCTGGCCCTGCTGCCCGACTCGGACAAGCTCGTGGCCTTCGATCGGAACCGGCGGATCATGACCAGCATGGCGGCGAACGTGAACGCAGCCACTCCGGCGCAGCAGGCGGAGCTGGTGCAGATGCTGGTGGAGCGGGTCGTAGCCTCAGGCGGGAAGGTCTCGGAGAGAGACATCACCTGGACGCCACCGGCCCGACCCTTCTTCGCAGAGGCGGGCGAAGAACGTTGGTGGGAGTGCCCCCAAGGGGATTCGAACCCCTGATCTCAACCTTGAAAGGGTCGTGTCCTAGGCCTCTAGACGATGGGGGCGCGGCGCGACCCGGAGTTTAGCAGGGGAGCGGGACGCGGCTGTCGGCGCTTGGGTTGGTGCGGCCGCGCTTCCCGGCGGGGGCTCTCGACCCCGGGCTGCAGGGCCGCGCTTCCCGGGCGAGGCCGCGGTCAGCTGTTGAGGACCAGGATAAGGATCAGCGTCCCGGCCATCGCCAGCGCGCAGATCACTGCCGAGATGCCGCCCAGGACGGCGAACAACAGGGCCCGACCGGCTTCCTCGTCCTGGCCGGCCCTGTAGGTGACGGCCGTGCACATGACCGCGTCCAGGGCGAAGACGAGGGTCGTTACGACGGCGGCGCCAACCAACACGGCGACGGGCGTCGTATGGCTGGTCACGGCCAGGGCCAGGAACACCGTCGAGCCGATCGAACCCACGATCATGGTGACGAAGACCGGTGAGAGACGGCGCAGCCGGTCTCTGAGGGTCAGCGGCGGGGCCGGCTCGTCGTCGAGAGCGGAGTCGCCGGCGAGCGAGACCGCGTCGCTGCGGGCGGCAAGGCCGGGAACCGGGGCGGTGGGGGCCGGAGCGACGGGTGCCGGTGCGGCGGGGACCGCGTGGGGAGCCACGGCCGGGGGCGCCGGCTCTAGAAGAGGCGGGGCGGCCGGGAGCGGAGGATGGGCCGCCGCGGCCGGGGCGGGTACCGCGGCCGGGGCGGCGGGGGCCGGGGCGGGCACCACGAGGGCCTTCGTCTCCTCGGGCTTCGTCGCGCCGGCCACCGCCACTTCGGTCGGCGGCACGTCCACCGCCGGCACGTCCACCGCCGGCACGTCCACCGCCGGCACGTCGTCCTTCGGCGGGATGTCGCTCGGCGCCCCTTCCGGCCGTCTCCACTTGCTCTGTGGCTCGCGCGGGCCCTGGCTCATGGCCAGAGGTTATCAGGCGCCGCCGGATGCGGCCGATGCCTCGGCCTGCTCCGCGACCTCGGACGCAGGCGCCCAGCGGTGGTAGACCGCGACCTGGTACTCGAGTCGCAGACGCTTCATTCGATTGGCCAGCTCGACCCCGAGAGGCCCGAAGCCGGCCGTCAACAGCTCGCGCGCCTGCTCGGCCGACTTGAAGGTCCACCAGCAGTGGATCACGCGGACCCGAAACTCGTCGCCGAGGAACGGTCCTCTCCGCTGGCTCCAGGCCACCGCTCGGTCGCGGCGCTCGGGCCACAGCCCCCAGACGTCGTCACGGCCGTAATCGTGCATGAGCAGCAGGCGGCCACGCGGCCGCAGGAGTCGTTGCGCTTGGGCGATGAACCGCGAGCCCGGCACGGCAAGCTCCGACCAGGGGACAACGACCGTGTCCGCCTCGCCTGCCGGCAGGTCGGCGACACGGGCAAGCCCCGCGGTCTCGTCGTGTGGGTCGGGGAACGCCACGGCGTTGACCCGCGCTCCAATCGCGGTGAGCTGCCGCTCCAGGAAGCCGCGACCCGCGTCGAGCAGCACGACATCACGATCCGAGACCGGACCCAGGTCCTCGAGGGCGGCGATGAGCTTCCCCTCCACATCGACCACGCCGAGGAAGGCCTCCTCCAGCTCTGGCGTATGGAACGCTGCGGACAGGTCGGGCATGCGGCCTCCTAGCGGGTCGGCGCGACTTCGATAGCCGCTCCCTCTCGGGCCAGCAGGTCGACCTTGAGAGTCCCCCTCGGGAGCGATCCGGCGCAAAGGTGATCCCTCATTCGCGCTCGGACCAGCTTACCCGCTTCGCGGCCAGGCCTGCCGGCCCGGGCCGCAGATGTGTGGCGACTCGGTCAACGTCCGGCGGCTCCCGCGGCGGTCTCGGAGGGGCCGCGGCCGCCGGGCCTGACGCCGCCGCGGACCGGCGCCCGGGCGGTGGAGGCGCGGATGATCAGGCGCGTGTCCAGGGTCTTGTGCTCGGGCCGATCCAGGTCCGGGCGGGCGATCATTCGGAGTAGCAGCCGAGCCGACTCCTCGCCCTTGTGGCGGATCGGCTGGTGGACGGTGGTTAGAGGCGGGTTCGAGTACGGCGCCACGTCCAGGTCGTCGAAGCCGACGATACTCACGTCCTCGGGCACGCGCAGGCCCACTTCCCTCACGGCCCACATGACGCCGATCGCCATGACGTCGGACATGGCCAGGATCGCGGTCGGCCGCAGGCCGTCCTCCCAGATGCGATGGAACGCGGCCACGCCGCCGTCGAAGGTGGCCGGCCCTATGACGATCCGCTCGTCGCCCAGCCTGATGCCGCCCAGCTCGAGGCCCTGGCGGTAGCCGGTCAGGCGGCGCGAGGCCACCGTCTCGGTCGGTCCGGGAGAGTACTCGAAGAGGCCGGGCATGTTGGCCGGCTCGATGCCGATGACCACGAACTGCCGGTGCCCGAGTGAGAGCAGGTGCTTGGCGGCGGCTCGGGCGCCCACTTCGTCGTTCGAGTCGACCGAGCCGTGCTCGGGGAGCGCGCCGCCGTCGACGAGGACCATCGGCAAGCCTGCCCGCCGGATCTGCTCGACTTCAGGGTGGTCTTCGCCCAGACCCACGGCCACGAACCCGTCCACCGTAGCTCGGCCGATGGCCCGGATCAGCGACCCGTGGAGCGGTGAGACGAAGAGAAGGCCGTAGCCGGCTCCGTCGGTGGCCGCGGCCACGCCCGCGCACAGCTCCGCGTAGAACGGGTTGGCGAACACGACGCTAAGGACCTGCGGCGTGAGCAGCCCGATGGTCATGGTGTTCTTCTGCGTGAGCATCCTCGCCGCGGGGTGAGGCCGGTAGCCCAGCGAGGCGGCGACCTCGCGGATCTTCGAGGCGGTGATCGCGTTGAGTCGCTCGGGGCTGTTGAAGGCGAACGAGACCGCAGTCTTGGAGACGCCCGCTTCCTTCGCCACGTCGGCGATCCGGGCGCGCCTCGTCCTGGCTTCCACGGCGTCCTTCCCGATCCTCGGCCACTGAGGCCCAGCTCCTGCCGGCCAGTGGCTCGTGCTCGCACGCTATCCGTGCGCAGCGTCCTCGTCAACGTGCATCGGCGCTGCAGTGAGGTTCGGGACTCCCCTCAAACCGGACCCGTGGGAGAATGTGTGCGCTCAGCCATAGGCAAAGCGGTCCGGTAGCCCGGCCCAGTTGGAGGTTCGCTGATGCGACTGGTGACGATCAAACCCCCGACCGGCGAAGGAGCCGATCCCCAAAGTCAGCGAGTGGCGGTGGTGCTGGCGAGCGGGCGCCTCCTGCCCCTCGGCATGCTGGCCGAACTGATGCCGGACGATCTGTCCACGGAGATCGAGCCGCTGAGCCTGGCGACCGTTCTTGCCCTGGACCCTGGACTTGGCGCGATCCGGGATGCGCTCGAGGGGGCCGACGCAGAGGCGGTCGAGGCCGTGGCGATCGACCCGGCGACGGTCCGGCTCGCACCCCCGATTCCGCGACCGGGCAAGGTCATCGGCGTCGGCTACAACTACCTCGATCACATCCGCGAGCAGGGCCTCGAGCGGCCGGATCGACCGGTCCTCTTCTCGATGTTCGTCAACGCGGTGGCTGGCGAAGGCGACCCCATCCGGCGGCCGACCGGCACACACGCGCTGGACTTCGAGGCCGAGCTGGCGGTGGTGATCGGGCGGCGGGCGAGCCGCGTCAAGGCGGCGGACGCGCTCCGCTGCGTGGCCGGCTACACGGTCGCCAACGACGTCACCGCTCGCGACTGGCAGGGCCAGGCGAAGGCGCTTCGCTCCGGTGAGAAGGGCGACGGGCAGTGGCTCCGGGCCAAGAGCTCGGACACGTTCCTGCCGTTGGGGCCCGCGCTGATCCCCGCCATCGAGCTCGGCGACGGACGCGGCCTCGCCGTTCGGTCGTGGCGGACCGCGGCCGCGGGCCCGCAGGCCAACCAACCGTTCCAGATGCAGGACGGAACGACCGCCGACCTGCTCTTCGGTGTCGACGAGCTGATCTCGATCATCAGCCAGGAGGTGACGCTCGATCCGGGCGACGTCATCGTCACCGGCACGCCGAGCGGAGTCGGCGTCTTCCGCGATCCTCAGGTCTTCCTGGAGCCGGGGGACCTGGTTCGAGTCGAAGTCGAGGGGATTGGCAGCCTCACCAACCCGGTCGTGGACGTCAACGGCCGCGCACCGGCGGACTCTCCGGCGGCGCGGGCCCTGGCGGAACGGGACGGGCAGATACCGCCCGTGCAGCTTTCGGAGCTTCGATAGGACGCGAAGCACCCGGGAGCGGCCGAACTGCAGGGCGGGCCGAGCTGCCGGCTGGCCGAGCTGCAGGCGGGCCGAGCCGCAGGCGGCCGGAAGGCCTCCTCGAACGGCAGACCGCGCTGGTGGGACAATCGGCGCGTGCTCAGCGATAGAGCCGGCGACACGGTCGAGGGAGCCGGCCACACGGTCGACGTCGCGCCTGCGGGCAGCGGCTCTGCCGCGCTGATCTCCACCGCGTCGGCGCTGGACCTGCGCATCCCGCGGACGATGCGGGCCCTCGTCAAGGTCCGGCCCGAAGCCGGCGCCGAGCTTCGCGAAGTGCCCGTCCCTCACCCCGGCCCGGGCGAGGTGCTCATCCGTCTGGAGGCGGTCTCGCTGTGCGGCACCGATCTCCACATCTACCGCTGGGACCCGTGGGCCCAGGGCCGGCTGGGCAAGTACCTGCCCCGCATCTTCGGCCACGAGATGGCCGGCCGGGTGGTGGCCCACGGACCGGGCACCGGCGCCGTGCCGTTGGGCACGCGCGTCGCCGCCGAAACCCACCTCGTCGACTGGACCTGCTACCAGTGCCGGACCGGTCGCGAGCACGTATGCGCCAACCTGCGGATCCTGGGCGTGGACGCGGACGGCGCCTTCGCCGAGTACATGACGCTGCCCGAGCGCAACGCCTGGCCCTCCGAGGGCCTCACGCCGGAGATCGCCGCGATCCAGGAGCCGATGGGCAACGCCGTCTTCGCCACGTTCGTTGAGGAGATCACGACGGCCTCGGTGGCCGTCCTCGGCTGCGGCCCCATCGGCCTCATGGCCGTGGCCATCTGCCGCTTCGCCGGGGCGTCGCGCGTGTTCGCCACGGACGTGATGCCGCACCGGCGCGAAATGGCGGCCCGCATGGGCGCCGACTGCGTTCTCGACGGCGCCGGCGACGTGGCCGCGGAGATCCGCCGCGAGACCGGCGGAACGGGCGTGGACGTAGTCCTGGAGATGAGTGGCGCCGAGGCGGCGATCCACCAGGCGTTCGAGATGACGACCAACGGCGGGCGCGTCTCCCTGCTCGGCCTGCCGTCGCGCCCGGTCACGATCGACCTCAACGACGCCATCATCTTTCGCGGCCTCCGCGTCTACGGCATCACCGGGCGCAAGCTCTGGGAGACCTGGTACAAGACCGCGGCGCTGCTTCGCGAGGGCCTGGACGTCAGCCCGATCATCACTGACAGGACGCCGCTGACCCGCTACGCCGATGCCTTCGACTTGCTGGCGCAGGGCGTCGCCGGCAAGGTCGTGCTGCTGCCCCAGGAGACGTGAAGGCGGAGCCAAGGCACGGCCAGCCGCCGGTGGTCCGCCCTCCTGCGCGCATGCCCTGACCTCAGCGGTCCGCTCGCCTCAGAATCGCCGGGACCCCAGGGATAGCCCCCTCTCTGCCCCTGGCCAGCTTCACCGTCCGGTGGCGGTAGGCCCGGATAGGGCGAGCCTCCTCGTCAAGACGCCGCGACGCATTCCGAGGGCGCCAGAACGGCTTCTTCCGGCGTGTTGGGTGAGGAACTCGCGATCTCGGGTGACGGCTCCGATACCTAGAAGAGCGCCCCGAGCGCGTCGAGCCGCGCGAGCCTCGGCAGGGCTACTTGCCTGAGAGGCCGATCATGCAATTCCAGCAACTGCATAGCGAGCCAATATCCGGAAGCCGGCACGGGAATCGGCCAACCATCGGCTTCTTCAACTCTGAGGTCGAGCCAGATTGGGCCCTGTGGCCATGGCACGGCATCATGGATGCCGCGCGCGAACGGTCCGTCAACGTCATCACCTACGTTGGGAAGATCATTCGCTGGGCCAGCGATTTCGATGAACAGGCCAACGTGGTCTACGACCTGGCGAATAGCGACCGCCTGGATGGTCTCATCATCTGGAAAGCCGGCGTAACGATGGCCTTGAGTGAGCCGGAGATCGAGACCTTGTGCGATCGCTACCAGATCCCGGTCGTGACACTGGAAGGCGCCGTCAAGGGTAGGCCCTGCGTCACCTACAGCAACTACCAGGGCATGCAAGCTGCCGTCGACCATCTGATCGAAGTGCACGGCTACCGGCGGATCGGCTTTGTAGGCGCGCATGAGCATCACCCTGGCTTCCAGGAGCGCCGCCGGGCCTACGTGGATTCGATGGCTGCTCACAACCTGCCCATTGATGCACGGCTTGATCTGCGCTCTCTTCCCCCCGAGGCGGTTAGCCACGAAAAGGTGCTGGAGCGGACTCTCACCGAATGGCTGAGACAAGCCGCCCCGGCTGGACTTGAAGCCGTAGTCAGTGTGATGGATAGCCACGCCACGACGCTCATGCGCCTGGCGCAGGCACAAGGGATGCGCGTGCCTGAGGACGTTGCCGTCGTCAGCTTTGATGGCTTCACCGAAGGCCGCAGCAGCGCGCCGCCGCTGACCACGATCAAGCCCTCCTGGTACGACCTGGGATACTCGGCGGTCGACACACTGGTAGAGATGCTCGCGGGCAAGCCGGCGCCTGAGCAACTGCTCGTGCCCCATCATCTGCTCGTCCGCCAATCGTGCGGGTGTGGCTCGGCTGCGGTGGCTCTGGCCGGCGGCGCTCCGGCGCGCGTCGGGAGGACGAAAGGCCCGCCGGTGCTCACGGCAGAGCGTGCGGCGCTGATCGCAGAGATCGTGGCGGAGGTAGGCGGGAACGACGCCGAGGCGCACCTGGCTGGTCAACTGATAGACGCGTTGAAGGCAGAGTTGCAGGGCGAGCGGGGCGTCTTCCTGCGGGTGTTGGAGAGTGGCCTCAGGCAGGTGGCGGCGACCCTGGGAGAAATCGGGGTATGGCAGGGGGCGCTTTCCGTGCTGCGCCGCCGCGTGGCCCCACATCTGGTCGGCGAGTCGACTGAGCGGATGTGGGCGGTGTGGGAACCGGCGCGGGTCATGGTGGGGGAACTCGCGGCGCAAGCTGAGTTGGCCGCATGTGCGACGTCCAAGCAGCGCACGTCAGCGCTGTGGCAGTTGGCCGTGAGTCTGAGCACCGCCTTCGAAGTGAACACGCTGGTGGAAACCCTAGCCGTGGGCCTCCCGCAGTTGGGCATACCCAGCGCTTACCTGGCGCTGTATGAAGATCCGCAGCCTTATGCCTATCCCGAGCCGGCGCCGGCGCATGCGCGATTGCACCTGGCCTACACCGAGCGCGGGCGGGTGCCCCTGGAAGCGGGGGGTCGGCGCTTTGCGACCCATGACCTGGTGCCGCAGGAGCTGTGGCCGTCGGGGCGGACCTACAACTACGTGGTCGAGCCGCTCTATTCCCAGACCGATCAGTTGGGTTACCTGGTACTGGAAGTCGGGCCAGACGATGGGGCGCTGTATGACAGATCCCAGACCATGGTCAGCAGTGCGCTGAAGGGCGCCTTGCTGGTCGAAGCGCGCCAGGTGCTGCTGGAACAAGTCGCGGAGAATGCCCGCCACGTCGACCAATCGGCCGACCATCTTTCGACGACGGCCGCGCAGGCCTCCGAGGCGACGAAGCACATGGTCACCACCATCGAGCAGGTGGCGCTGGGAACGCAACAGCAGGCCAATGCGGCGACGCGCATGACCGCCGGCGTGGACCAGTTGCGGCAGGCCATCGACACCGTCGTAGACCAAGCCCAGACGGTGGTGGAAGGCGCGACGACGGCCGCGCGGGTGGCGCAGAGCGGCTCGGCTACGGTGACGACCAGTATTGCCAGCCTGACCGAGATCAAGCAGAAGGTGGACATATCTGCCCAAGCGGTGCAGGCCATGGACCAACGCCTCCAGCGGGTCGGAGACATCCTGGAGACCATCGAAGGCATTGCCGAGCAGACCAATCTGCTGGCGCTGAACGCCACCATCGAGGCGGCGCGCGCCGGCGTCCAGGGGCGCGGCTTTGCCGTTGTGGCGGAGGAAGTGGGCAAGCTGGCAAAGCGTTCGAGCAGCGCCACTCAGGAGATTGGCAAGCTGGTGCAAGACATTCAGCGCGCCATGGCGGAAGCGACGCGGACGATGGGGGAGAGCACCGACCAGGTGGAGCGCGGCGCGGCTTCGTCCGGGCAAAGCATGACGGCGCTGCAAGACATCCTGGGAGCGGTGACAGGCGTGGCGGGGCAAATGGGGCAAATCTCTGGTGCGCTGCAGGCGATGCACGCGCAGGCCGAGAGGTTGACCGATGAGATTGGGACCATCGCGAGGGTAAGTGAAGAGCACAGCACCTCGGTGGAGGAAGCCACGGCCGCCTCGGAAGAGATGCACGCGCAAGTCGGCCGGGTAACCGCGGCCGCGGCCGAGATGCGCGTCACGGCCGAAAGGCTGGAGAGCTTGCTCACGCGGTTCGGTGTCGGGCAGGAACAGCCGATCAAGTGCCTGGCGGGGTACGCCAATGCGGCTCCCATCGCCATGGAGCCGGCCGCGGCGCTCGTCAGGGCGTGGGGAGTACTAGAGGGAACCGGAAGCCGCTAGAGCCCACCGCATGGCCCGCTCCTCCTGGCTCTCTGCGCGCGCACTCACCCCTGCGAACCGGCCCCGAAGGCCTGAGAGATCATCCATAGCGTCCGCAGGTGACGGCATATGATGGCCTTGTCCGTGCCATCGCAACGAGGCGCCCGATGACGACCGACGGTGTGAAGTCGACCCCGAACGCCCGGCCAGACCCGCTGAGCTTCCTGGCCGACGAGATCGAAGAGCTGAAGCGCCAGAACCTGTACCGCCCGATGCGCGTGCTTTCGACCCCGCAGGCCGCCGAGGTCGTGGTCGACGGAGCGGAGCTGATCAACCTCTCGTCGAACAACTATCTCGGCCTGGCCACACATCCGCGCCTCAAGGAGGCGGCGCTGGCCGCGACCCGCGATTTCGGCGTCGGCTCCGGCGCCGTCCGGACGATCGCCGGCAACATGACCATCCACGAGCGCCTCGAGACCGAGCTGGCTGCCTTCAAGCGGACCGAAGCCGTCCTGACGTTCCAGTCGGGCTTCACCGCCAACACCGGGGTGATTCCGGTGGTCGCCGGCGAGGCCGACCTGATCGTGTCGGACGCGCTGAACCACGCCTCGATCATCGACGGCATGCGCATGAGCAAGGCGCCGCGAGTCGTCTTCCCGCACAAGGACACGGCCGCGCTGCGCGAGCTGCTGCGCGAGGCGCGCGCGAACGGGCGCCCGGACGCTGACGGGGCGCCGCACCGGCTGATCCTGGTGGTCACGGACGGCGTCTTCAGCATGGACGGCGACATCGCGCCACTGCCCGAGATCGTGGCCGCGGCCGAGGAGTTCGGCGCCGCGGTGATGGTGGACGATGCCCACGCCTCCGGCGTGCTGGGCCGCAACGGGCGCGGGACGGTGGACCACTTCGACCTCCACGGCCGCGTGGCGATCCAGGTCGGAACGCTGTCCAAGGCGATCGGCGTGCTGGGCGGCTACGTGGCCGGCAGCCAGGCGCTGCGCGACATGCTGATCCAGCGGGCTCGCCCGTTCCTCTTCTCCACTTCACATCCGCCGGCCGTCGCGGCCGCGTGTCTGGCCGCGATCCAAGTGTTGCTCGACGAACCCGAGCTGATCGACCACCTGTGGGCAAACACGATCTACTTCAAGGGCGAGCTGAAGCGGCTCGGCTTCGACACGGGCGCCTCGGAGACGCCGATAACGCCGGTGATGATGGACGAGTCGGCGATGGCCCAGCGGTTCAGCAAACGGCTGTTCGAGGAAGGCGTCTTCGCCCAGGCCGTCGTCTACCCCACGGTCGCGCTCGATCGGGCCCGCATCCGAACGATCGTCACGGCAGAGCATTCGATCGCCCAGCTCGACCGCGCCCTGGAGGCCTTCGCCAGGGTTGGCAAAGAGCTGGGCCTGACACGGGGCTAGAGCCGAGCGGCGACTAGAAGTCCGTCCCGAACTCGTCGCGGTAGCGGCTGTGGAACTGCTCCATCGTGAACCGGTGGTTCTGGGTTCCGTTCTGGGCGATCTTGATTGCGCCCATGAGCGAAGCGATCCTCCCGGTGGTCTGCCAGTCGAGCCCATTTGCCAGGCCGCATAGAAGTCCGGCCCGATAGGCGTCGCCGCAGCCCGTCGGGTCCTCGCACTCTTCGACTGGCACGACTGGGATGTCGAGCCGTCCGTCGCGAGTGTGGATAGTGGAGCCCTCTTTGCCACGGGTGATGACAACGGCCTCGAGCTGGCCCAGGGACTCTTCCACGGTCATTCCCGTGCGCTCGGCGATCACCTCCCACTCGTAGTCGTTCGTTGCGAGCCAGGTCGCCTGGCCGATGAGCTTGCGCAGCAGCTCGGCGTCGAAAAGCGGCAAGCCCTGGCCGGGGTCGAAGATGAACGGGATGCCGGCGGCATGGAACTGCTCCGCGTGCTCGATCATCCCGTCCCGGCCATCCGGAGAGACGATGCCGAGGCCCACGTCCGCAGCGTCGCTCACTTTGTTTCGATGGGAGAAGCCCATCGCGCCCGGATGGAACGCGGTGATTTGGTTGTCGTCGAGGTCGGTGACGACGAAGGCCTGGCCGGTGAACGTGCCCTCGATCACGGTCACGTGGCTGCGGTCGATGCCGCACTCGTCCATCCACTGGGCGTAGGGGCCGAAGTCCTCGCCGACCGTGCCCATCGGCACGGGATCTCCCCCGAGCAGCTTCAAGCTATAGGCGATATTGCCGGCGCAGCCCCCGAACTCCCGACGCATCTCCGGCACCAGGAAGGACACATTGAGCATGTGGACCTTGTCGGGAAGGATGTGGTTCTTGAAGCGATCCGCGAAGACCATGATGTGGTCGTAGGCAAACGAGCCGCATATGAGGGTCCGCATTCTCTCTCCTGCAACGCCGGGCTAGACGGAAGACCGAGGCCGGGTCTCGGCCATCCAGTGCCTCACGGCACCTCGGCGTCTGCCGCTCGTGGCTTCACGATACCCGACCGCTAGCTCGCTACGGCCTTCTTGCCGTAGGCCTCCAGGAGGACGGCGCCCGTCACCATGAGATAGGCGGTGACCCGGATGATGATGAGCGGGGTGTTGAGCTCATCGGTGAGGCCGAGGAGAGACGCCAGGTGGGAGACGCCAAACAGCCCGAAGGCGCAGGCCACGAGCAGAATCACGCCGCTCCGGTTGCGCCGCCAGGCGATGAACCCGATGGCAACGATGGCGATGCACAGGACCAGGTTGATCGCCGTGAGGGTGTCCCAGGTGAAGTTCATGACCACAACCTCCTATAGCCTCAGCCGTGCGGCCTCCCGGTCGCTCGGCTCATTCCGTGGCGTTACTCGACTGCGGCGAGCTGGTGGACAAGTCAACGTGGTAGAAGGCCGGGTCATTCGGCAGAACCATGTTCAACTCGCTCGTGGTGTCGATCTCCGCCGTGACCCGTTGAACCTGGCAGCCCAGCACGTGGCCACCGGCTTTTCGATCATCGGTGAGGAAGTGGAGGTGGTACCCGGCCGCGCCCACTCCCGCCATGTAGCCCGGCAAGCGAAAGCCAACCATCACGCCGCTCACGTCCGAGAAATCGAACGTCGACTGCTTCTTCACGACTTGAGCAAGGGGCGGATAGGGTTTGGTCTGTTGAGGCACACTGCGCGTCTGCAGCTGAGCGAAGACGCCGGTGATCTTGATGGCATACGGGACATTGAGGGAGGGTAATCGGCTGTCCAGGTAGCTCTCCAGGTGGCCGCAATCGAGGGGATCGCCGACTTCGATGGTCTGGTCCGCGCTGAAGTACGTGACCTCCGCGAAGGGCGCCTTCATGGAGTCGGCGACGGGATAGGCGACTCCGTCGGACTTGACCTGATAGAACTGATGGTCCACTTCAACCATCTCGCCATCGAGCGTGTTGAAGGTACCGAGGCCCAGATCGCCGTGCTGCTTGAGTTCGCCAAAGGTGATGTCGCCGTCGTACACGCCGGCCATCAGCGAATCCAGCGCGGAGTACTGGAACAGGACGTCGTCCGCCTTCTGTGGCGTCGCGGAAGACTGGCAACCCAGCGCGGCGATGCTGGCGGACATGAGGAGCAGAGCCATGAGAAGGGCCGGCTTCTTCAAGAGTCCTCCCTGCCGATGCATACGAGGCAATAGCGAGGACCGCGAGCGGGGGACCGGGCATAACCAGCGACCTGCGCAGCCGAGCCCGTAGCGGTCGGGAGGATGGTTCGCAGAGCGCGGCACGATCATAGTCCGTCGCAAGGGCCTCAGAGCCCGCTCCGCGGCTTCCTGGTCGGATACGTCGTGATGCGAGGACACGCCGCAGGCGGCACGGGACGATGAAGCCGGCCGGGGGAGGAGAAGAGGCGATCCCTGAGGTCCCGGCGATTCGGCTCCGGGCGGACACCGGAGGGGGAGGCCATCGGCCGATCGAATCTGATCGCGACCCTCTGGGCGTTGCCAGACGCCGCGGCGGAAGTCCGGCAAGATGGCGGCATGACGAGATCGAGCGACAACGGCGACGGGCGCGCGATCCAGCAGGCGCGCGATCTGCCGCTGGACGCCCATCTCCACACCGAGCTTTCGCCCGACTCGGGGTGCCCCTGGAGCTGTACGCCGTCCAGGCGGTCGGCCCTCCCCGCTCCCTCGCGCCTTTCAACTGCATCCCTCAGGGCACTTCGTAGGCACCAATGTCGCACACCGGTCTGCCGTCCCCGTTTCCGTCCGCAGGCCGGAGCTTGCCCAGGATGTCAACGGGCGGGCACACGCCGTTGTCGCCCGCATCGATGGCCGGGCTGCCGGGGCCGGGGATCATCCCGTATTGCTTCCCCGAGAGCGGTCCGGTCAGGGAAGGGTCGACGCACAGGTCGTGAGCGCCGGAGATGGCGTAGTCACCCGCCGCGCCGCATTCGATGTTCTTGGCGTGGTAGACGATGTTGTAGTCCGAATCGAGTCTGAGACCAGCGCAACCCTCCTGGTAGAACAGGAACGTGATATCAGACGGGTCGAAGTAGTCTGCGCCCCCCAGGAAGATGCTGTTGCGCGCTGAGATCCTCTCTGCGCCGCTGCACTTGAAACCCTCGCGTGGCCCCGCCCCCACGAGGCCATCTCCCTGACCGTAGATGGTCGAGTTGACGATGGAGACCTGCTCACCTCCTGTGAAGTCGATCTCCAGCGCGTTGCCGAGGGCCCGGCATTGATCCACCCAGTATGTGGCGGGCTGGTTCTCGAAGAAGGCACAGTCGCCCACGAGCACGCTGTTGGTGATCTTCGTCTGGCCGGCCACCTTGACCTGGTTGCCCGCATTGCCCTCAGCGCGCACACGGTTGAGGGTGATGCTTCCGCCCAGGGTGTGATAGAGCAGATCCAGACCGTCGGACGTGTTGTGCAGGAATGCCGAATCCTCGATGATCCAGTTCCCGCCGGTTGCACCAGTACCGACCCCGTCGCCATAGCCACCGGCTTCCTGACCCCAGCAACCTGTTGGCTCGCCGCCGGGGTACGTTTCACCGCAGCCATTCCATTCGACTACCCAGTGGCGAAAGACCAGGTTGCCTGTATTCGCGTCGCCCCCGTCGTCCAACAGGTCGCCATCCCAGCCGACCCAGCCATTGCCGGCGATGCGCACGTTCTCCACGGTCCAATCGGTCAACCGCCCGGCATGGACTCCGCCTGCGGCCAGGCCGTGGATGTTGAGGTCTCGCAGAAGCACGTTCACCGAGTCCTCGGCGAACAGGCCGTATGAGGCCCAATCGCCATAGGGAGGCGTGTCACGGTTGCATGGCAGACGGCCCGAGTGGCTCTCGACACACGCTGAGTGATCGGTGATCTCGAAGCAGGCCAAGACGACATTGCTGGCGTGGGTGAGATTCACGATGAACGAGGGTCGCCCCGATCCCCACAACTCGGGTGGGTCAGCGCATCCCGAATCCCAGCCAGCCCCCAGGACCCGGGTCGGATGATCCGCGTCCGGGCCGCTCGGGATGGGCGGCATCAGGCAACCGAAGGATCCCGCTTCGTCGCAATCGCCCGCCCCGGGTGCGCCGTAACCCATCTTGTACGCCCCGGTTCCGACGACGAGCGTATCGCCTCCCGCCAGGCGCGGCGTGCCTCCGGGCGGCATGGCACGGAATGGGTGATCCCACGCGCAGGGCTGGCCGGTGCCGCTGCCCGGATACGGCGCGTCGGCGAGGCCGGTGCACTGTTCGCTGCTGCCTCCGTCCGGGCGAACGTAGTACACCACTCCATACGACCCGGGTAGGGTCGGCGTCGGAGGCGGCTCAACAACGGGCTGAGAGGGCTCCACCGCATCAGTGGCCGACATCGCGCCGCCCGTCGCAAGCGGAGTCGCCGGAGTCGCCGGAGTCGCCGGAGTCGGCCCGGCCCCGCAGCCACAGCCAAGCAGTACAACCATCAACGGGATCACGAGTCGCAAGAGCGTTCGACAGAACACGGGATATCGTTGAGCTGGGGCGTGCTGGTCCCCCTTCACTGGACCATTATCGCGCGTTGTTCTGGTCGCCGCAGTCGTCGATCTGACAGCTTCGCGCCGGTCCGGCAAGATTCCTGCATGCCGTCATCGAAGAAGATCCGCCAGGCGCGCACGATCGGGCAGGCCCGCGATCTGCCGCTCGACGCCCATCTTCACACCGAGCTTTCGCCCGACTCGGAAGTGCCTCTCGAGCTGTACGCCGCCCAGGCCGCCGAGCGCGGCATCCGCGAGATCGCCATCACCGACCATCTCGATTTCATGCCCGGCGCGCCGGCCTACGAGTACGCCTCGTACCGGCGCCGCGAGCGCGAGGTCCGCGCGGCCGCCGAGCGCTGGGCCGGCAAGGTAACGATCCGCTTCGGCGTCGAGCTGACGTACGAGAGCCGGTACGAGGACGAGATCCGCGAGCACCTGCGGACGCACGCCTACGACTACTCGATCGGCTCGGTGCACGCGATGTCGGACGGGCCGTACGCGCGATCGCGGATCGGGGCGTTCGTGGCCGGGAAGACCCTCGCCGAGGCAACGGCTCCCTACTTCGCGGAGGTCTCGGCGGCGATCCGGAGCGGGCTCTTCGACACGCTGGGCCACATGGACATGTGCAAGCGCTGGCTCGTGCACTGGTTCTCGGCGGCGGACTTCGCGGCCATACCGGAGGTGTATGAGCCGCTGCTGACGCTGCTCGTGGGGAGCGGCATGGCCCTGGAGGTGAACTCGTCGGGGTTGCGCCACAGGACCGGCGAGACGTACCCGGGGCCATGGGTGGTGGCCCGGTTCCGCGAGCTGGGCGGGCGGAGGGTCACGGTGGGCTCGGATGCGCATCTGCCCAAGTCGTTCGCGTTCGGGATCGAGGAAGCCTACGAGATCGTGGCCCGGGCCGGGTTCGATCGGCTGACGCTACAGCGCAGCCTGGAACGGGGCGATCTGGTCCTGCCGGAGCGGTTCCGCCCCACGGCCTGATTGCCCTTCGGTCGCCTGGCCGATAGCAGGACCGGCGCTCGCGCGGGTAACCTTGTCCGATGGAGTTGATCGTCATCGGAGCGGGGCCCGCCTACACGGACCGCCGGGGGGCGGCCGCGGCGAGTTACCTCGTCATGGCCGACGGCGCGTCGCTGCTGCTGGACCTGGGGCAGGGCTCCTTCCCGAACGTGGCCGCCACCCTGGAGCCGAGCAGCCTGACCGCCGTCCTCGTCAGCCACCTTCACCCGGACCACTTCATCGATCTCGTGCCGCTGCGCCACTACCTGCGCTACGAGTTCGATCCGCCGCAGCCGGTGCGAGTCCTGGGACCGGCCGGCCTGGCTGAGAGGCTGGACGCGCTCCACGGCGAACCCGGTTTCGCGGCCGTAGCGCTGGACGTGGCGCGGCTGGCGGCCGTGCAACCTATCGGGCCGTTCGCCGTCGAGGCTCTGCTCGTCCACCACACTCAGGAGAGCTACGCGTTTCGGGTGTCCGTGGCCACCCGATCCGGGGCGCCCACCGGGCCGGGCCTCGTCTACTCCGGCGACTGCGGCCGTGCCGACGACCTGGTCCCGCTGATCCGCCCCGGGGATACTCTCCTGGCCGAGGCCTCGTTCGGGGCCGGCCCCGTTCCCGCCGGCGCCGAGCATCTCGACGCCGCCGCCGCCGGCCGAGCCGCTACCGCCGGCGGCGCCGCCCGCCTGCTGCTGACCCACATCCAGATGGGCTACGACCGAGGCGAGGCCCTGGCCGCCGCCCAGGCCGCCTTTGCCGGTCCGGTCACGCTGGTCACCGAGGGCGACCGCTTCGAGGTTTGAGTCACCCGAAGGGCCGATGCCCGAGCGATGATTCGAGGGCATGGTGCGGGCTGATACGCTTCCACGATCGGTCGCACTCGAGATCGCACGCAATCCCGAGGCGGAACGCCTGTGGGCCACTCGAGTCTCGACCTGGGGAGGCACGATGGGCCGTGGCTCGCGCCTCGACCCCCGGGAGGACGCTCGACCACTCGGCTGACAGGTCCTCGAAAGCCGCCACTCTACCGCCCGACGTGACCCGACGCGGATAGTCGCCCTGCCGTCCCGAGTCGTTGCTGCCGTGCCGCTCGGTGCTCGAGAGCACGACCTCGACCGGCTCGTCGCCCGTAGCCACGAGCTCGACCTCGATCGGGTACTCGGTTCCCCTGCCTCGCGCTCTGAGTAGACGCATGTTCGACGACCCTCAGCCGGATCCCCACCTTAGCCGGGCTCGGTGAGACGCCTGAACCATGTTCTGGACTCCCATGCCGATTACCTCGACCACCCCAGAGTAGCCGTGAGCGACGGCGCTCGCGCGGCCCGCGCGCCATTTGCCCAAGTCCGGCAAGATTGACGACTGAGAACGAAGACCGGACGTGGGCTCCACGCCCCGGGGACGCGTCGAGGCCACTCGAGACAGGAGACAGCGCCATGGCTGACAGCGGAACGACAGCTCGACCGGCCGGCGAGGCGAAGGGGCCGCTGAGCGCCGAGGAGCTGCGACTGATGGACGCCTACTGGCGGGCCGCCAACTACCTGTCCGTCGGCCAGATCTACCTGCTCGACAACCCGCTGCTGCGCCGTCCGCTCGAGGCCGCCGACGTCAAGCCCCGCCTGCTCGGCCACTGGGGGACGACGCCTGGCCTCAACCTCATCTACGCCCACATGAACCGCGAGATCAAGGCCCGCGACCTCAACTGCATCTACATCATCGGCCCCGGCCACGGCGGCCCGGGCCTGGTCGCCAACACCTACCTCGAGGGCTCGTACTCGGAGTTCTATCCGGCGATCACCCGGGACGAAGAGGGGATGCGCAAGCTCTTCCGCCAGTTCTCCTTCCCGGGCGGCATCCCCAGTCACGTTGCGCCCGAGACCCCAGGCAGCATTCACGAAGGCGGCGAACTGGGCTATTCGCTGTCGCACGCCTTCGGCGCCGCATTCGACAACCCGGACCTGCTGGTGTGCTGCATCGTCGGCGACGGCGAGGCCGAGACCGGCCCGCTGGCCACCAGCTGGCACTCGAACAAGTTCCTCGATCCGGTAGGCGACGGCGCGGTCCTGCCGATCCTGCATCTCAACGGCTACAAGATCGCCAACCCCACGGTCCTGGCCCGCATCCCCCAGGACGAGCTGCGCGACCTGATGATCGGCTACGGCTACAACCCGTACTTCGTCGAGGGCGACGATCCGGCCCTCGTCCACCAGCAGCTGGCCGCGACGCTGGACACCGTCCTGGACGAGATCGGGCAGATCCAGTCGGCCGCCCGCAGTGGCAAGACGACGGCCGGCGCCAACGGCGCCGGCTTGCGCCCGCAGTGGCCGATGATCGTCCTTCGGACGCCCAAGGGCTGGACCGGCCCGAAGGTAGTCGACGGCAAGCAGGTCGAAGGCTCATGGCGATCGCACCAGGTGCCGCTGACCGAGGTTCGAACGAATGCCGGCCACCGGACCATGCTCGAGGCCTGGATGCGCAGCTACAAGCCCCAGGAGCTGTTCGACGAGCTGGGCGTCCTCCTGCCTGAGCTGGCGGCCCTGGCTCCGATGGGCGAGCGTCGGATGGGCGCCAACCCGCACGCAAACGGCGGCCTGCTGCTGCGCGAGCTGATCATGCCCGACTTCCGCGACTACGCCGTGGAAGTGCCCAAGCCGGGCGGCTCGACCGCCGAGGCTACCGGCGTGGCCGGCAACTTCGTCCGCGACGTCATGGCCCGCAACCCCGACAACTTCCGCATGTTCGGGCCCGACGAGACCGCCTCGAACCGCTTCCAGGCCCTCCTGGAAGTGACCGACAAGGCCTGGGACGCCGAGGTCATCCCGACCGACGACCACCTCTCCCCGGACGGCCGGGTCATGGAGGTCCTCTCGGAGCATCAGTGCGAAGGCTGGCTCGAGGGCTACCTGCTGACCGGCCGGCATGGCATGTTCAACTGCTACGAAGCCTTCATCCACATCATCGACTCGATGTTCAACCAGCACGCCAAGTGGCTGAAGGTCACGAGCGACATCCCCTGGCGCCGTCCGATCGCCTCCCTCAACTACGTGCTCTCGTCCCTGGTGTGGCGCCAGGACCACAACGGCTTCACCCACCAGGACCCGGGCTTCATCGACCACGTCGTCAACAAGAAGGCCGAGATCATCCGGGTGTACCTGCCGCCCGACGCCAACACGATGCTCTCGGTCACGGACCACTGCCTGCGCAGCCGCAACTACGTCAACGTCATCGTGGCCGGCAAGCAGCCGGCCGCTCAGTGGCTGAGCATGGACCAGGCGATCTTGCACTGCACCCGCGGCATCGGCATCTGGGACTGGGCCAGCAACGATCAGGGCGGCGAGCCCGACGTGGTGATGGCCTGCTGCGGCGACATCCCCACCCTGGAGACCCTGGCCGCGGTCGACCTGCTGCGCAAGCACCTGCCCGAGGTCAAGGTCCGGGTAGTCAATGTCGTGGACCTGATGGTGCTCCAGAGCGAATCCGAGCATCCGCACGGCATGACGGACAAGGAGTTCGACTCGCTCTTCACCACGGACAAGCCGATCGTCTTCGCCTATCACGGCTACCCGTGGCTGATCCACCGCCTGACCTACCGACGCACGAACCACGACAACATGCACGTCCGCGGATACAAGGAAGAGGGCACGACCACGACCCCGTTCGACATGGTCATGCTCAACGACCTGGACCGCTTCCACCTGGTCATCGACGCCATCGACCGGATCCCAGACCTCGCGTCGCGGGCCGGCCACGTCCGCCAGCTGATGCAGGACAAGCGCACCGAGGCACGGGCCTACACGCGCGAGGAAGGGGAGGACATCCCCGAGGTCGCGGACTGGGTCTGGCCGTACTAGGTACGTAGAAGAAGAGGGCGGGCATCCGCGAAACGTATGGCAGTGACGGTCTCCGAGCGAGACATCCTCCAGATCCTGGAGCGCGACGGCCCTCAGACGGGGGCCGAGCTAGCAGACCAAACCCGGGCAGAGCCTCTCGCGCTCTGGCGGCTCTGTCGCGGGTGCGCGGACATCCAGTTCGAGATCGTCGGCCGGCGGTACCTTCGCCTGGATCGGGCGGTTGAGGGGTACGCGAGGCTCTCGCCCTCAATCCGCCGCGAGTTCCTGACCTACACGTTGCTTGGACTGGCCCGCAGCTCCGAGTTCGTGGAGGAACGAGCCGCCCAACTCAGGCTGGAGCTGACGCGCATCAGCCGCTTCAAGTTCGACCTCGCTCGCCAGACCATGGAGTCTGTGGTCTCCGAGCTTCCGGACGGTGAGATCGTCCTGGCCAAGGCCTGCTTCATCATCGCCGGGGACGTTACGTATGGCATGTCCCACGTCGTCCCTCGCCCCGAAACGAGCACGGGCAAGATGGTGCGCGGGTCGGATCTCGACATCATCGTGATCGGTATCGATGACCTGCCGGAGGACGCACTCAAAGCCCTGGACGAAGCCGTGTACCGGAAGAAGCACTACCTCCTGGTCCACCCCGAGCACCGGGAGGAAATCGACTATGTCATCAAGCGCATGTCGAGGGTGCGAGAGCAGCTTGAGTTCGATACGTTCAAGTCCATGGTGGCCTGCAAGATCATGCTCGAGGGGCAGTACCTGTGCGGCAGCGAGGCCGTCTTCCGTTCGGTGAAAGACCTGGTGGACCAGCACGGCATTCCGGCACGGATCGCTGACCTGGAGGCCCAGGCCGTGGAGGCGAGGGCGCTCGCCGAGAAATCGCTGCTGGAGCCGGCCCCGGATGGCTCCGAGGGGAAGTACCGGAACCTGTTCTACACGAGCGAGGAAGACGACGAGATCGCGTGACATCGACCGCGCCCGCCGGCTAGGTCGACATCTGTCGCTTGGGTCGTGCCCGGCTGTCCCTAGCCGATGCTCTTCTGAACGGCGCCCGCGATCTGCCGAGCCAGCCGGCCCGTCGCCTCCTCTGTCGGTCCCTCGACCATCACCCGGCACATGGACTGCGTCCCGGAGTATCGGACCAGCACTCGGCCCTTCTCTCCGAGCTCGGCCTCGGCGGCCCTGACGGCCGTCTGTACGTCCGGCAGCTCCTCCAGGGGCGGCTTGCGGGCCACATCCACGTTGATGATCTCCTGGGGGAACAGCTGCATCAGCTTTGCCATCTCCGACAGCGGCTTGCCCGCGTCGCGCAGGGCCGCCAGCAGCTGCAATGCCGTGACGATGCCGTCGCCGGTCGTGTGGTGATCGAGGAAGATAGTGTGGCCGGACGCCTCGCCACCCAGGACCGCGTCGCGCTGCTGCATCATCTCGAGCACGTACCGGTCGCCGACCTTGGCCGCCGCGTAGTCGATCCCCAGTGCCTCCAGCGCCCGCCCAAAGCCGAAGTTGCTCATCACCGTGGAGATGACCAGGTTGTTCCGCAGCCGGCCTATCCGCTTGTAGCGGTCAGCACAGATGACCATTACGTGGTCCCCGGTCAGCTCCTGGCCCTTCTCGTCGATCGCGATCAGCCGGTCGCCGTCGCCGTCGAAGGCCAGGCCGATGTCCGCCCCCAGCTCCAGCACCTTGGCCCGCAGGTCGGCCGTGTGCTGCGACCCGCAGTTGGCGTTGATGTTCACGCCGTCGGGCTCGTCGTGGATAGCCGTGACGTCGGCGCCCAGCTCGGCGAAGACCATCGGCGCCACTTTGTACGTGGCTCCGTTGGCGCAGTCGATGACGATCCTCATCCCCTCGAGGCTCAGCTCGTCGGGGAAGGTGCTCTTGCAGAAGACGATGTAGCGGCCGATGGCGTCGTCGATGCGGCGCGCCTTGCCGATCTCGTCGGCGGTGGGGCGGATGTCGCGAATGCGGCCCGAGGTGATCAGATCCTCGATCTCGTCCTCTTCCGCGTCGGGCAGCTTGAAGCCGCTCAGCGAGAAGATCTTGATGCCGTTGTCCTGGTAGGGGTTGTGGGAAGCGGAGATGACCAGGCCCGCGTCGGCGCGCATGGAATGCGTCAGGTAGGCGATCCCCGGCGTGGGCACGGGACCGACGAGAAGTACGTCCACGCCCATCGAGCAGATGCCTGCCGTCAGGGCGCTTTCGAGCATGTAGCCGCTGACGCGTGTGTCTTTGCCGATCACCACTCGATGGCGATGGTCGCGGTGGCGCTTGCAGACGTAGGCGACGGCACGGCCGATTTCCAGCGCCGTCTCGGCGGTCATGGGCGGCAGGTTGGCCACGCCTCTGACGCCATCGGTGCCGAAGAGTCTCTCCATTCCCAGTCCTTACGTGTTTGCCGGCCGCGGGCTCGCGGTCCAGATCGAAGATACCGAATCGACGATCGACTGGAGCCAGCGACTACCTGCCTGCCGGACATCCGGCGCCAGCGAAGCGATCGCGTCGGTGTGCGATCTGCCGTCGATCGCCTTCCTCCAGGCCTGGAGGAAGGCGTCTCTATCATTTGCCCCGAGATCGACTGGCGGCGTGGATCGCAGGCGACTCTCGATCTCCGGCCACCGATCGAGCAGGGCTTGCTGCTGGGCGATCAGCTCGACCGGCAGCCGGTGGGTGGCGTCCGTTCGAGCAAGTTCGATCGATCGAGTCATTCGTTCGGAAAGCTCGCCGAGTCGCTCGATGCGCTCGTCGAGGATCGAATCGATGCGGACCAGAGCGCCCCGGTGGCAGGCGGCATCGTATCGGTCGCGCGCCATCGAGAGCTTTCGGACGTGCGTATACCAGGCCTGAAGCGCCCGCACGTTGCCGATGTAGGTCAGGTTGTTGCCGACGATCCGATCGATCGACCGATAGGCGCCGGGTCGAAAGGCTCGCGATTCGGGCGAGCTCGGGGGCACGTAGAGGGTGCCCTCTTCGGCGATGTCCTGGCGGCAGATGATGCCGGCGGGGATGACGGTGCCGTAGGCAATTCGAACGGGCCCCGCCAGCCCCCCCTCGCCGCCGAGGAAGATCGGCGCCCGGTCTAGCATCACTCCCCCCGGGACGTCGCCGATCATGGACGGGGTCGCCTTGTCCTGGTGAGGCGTGAAGTTGAAGTGGATGTAGGACGAGCCGATCTCGCTGTGGTCCTTCCGGCTCGTGCCACCGGCCATCAGCGCGTCGCAGAAGTTGATCAGGCTGCCCGCGGTCACGAACGGGAAGAGGATCGTTTGCTTGAAGCCGACGCTGTGGGCGGCGCAGGCTTCCTCCTCGAGCAGCGTCCCCGGGCGCACGTAGGCGCCGCTGCCCATGTTCGCTCCATCCAGGAACGTCGCGCCGGAGAAGTAGCCGCCCTTCAGGGCCACCTTCTGGCCGAGCTGGCAGTCTTCGATCGTCGCCGGCGCCTCGGCCCCCAGCTCCGACCCGGGTCCAATGGACGTGCGGGCTCCCAGGATCTTGCAGCCGGTATGGATCACCACGCCGGGTGCAATGCGTTCCGGCTCGACCTCGGCTCCAACCTCCACAGACGCCGGACAAGGCATCACGACACCGCGTCGTAGCAGCGCCTCGACTTTCGTCGCAGTGATCACCGGGGCCAGCCTCTCATGGTCGGGCTCGCCATGCCACGGGCTCTTCTCCTCCGCGCTCCAACATGGCATGGCAGCGTAGCACCAGCTACGGGCCACGACTGCCCCGAGCGGCGCACCGCGCGGGCTCGGAAGCGGCGGGTGCCCGAGTGACGCACCCGCGCCGCCTCAGGGCTTGCCGGCCATGAGAGCTTCCTCGACGGCTCGGTATGCGGGCTTGGGATTCAGGTTCTCGTCCAGGAGGCACGCCGCTCCCTCGCCGGGGAAGCCGGAAGGCACCCACGAGTACTTGTCCGTGAACCCCCAGACCGTCACTCCAACGCAGGCCGGCACGGCCAAGCACGCCGCAACGGTCTGCCCGTAGTAGGTCGCTTGCTGCGCCAGAGCGGATTCGGTGACGGGGAGCTTGAAGCGGGCATCCAGCTCGGTGAAGGCGACCTCCACGCCCAGGTCGGCGAAGCGTTTGAGGTTGCCGGCTACGTCAGTCGGGAAAGGGTTGGTCATGTCGTAGTGAGCCTGGAATCCCACGCCGTCGATCGGCACACCCTGAGCCTTGAGGGACTTCACGAGGTTGTACAGCGCGTCGCTCTTGGCGTTGATGCCCTCGACGTCGTAGTCGTTGATGTAGAGCTTCGCGCCCGGGTCCGCGGCGTGAGCCCAGCGGAAGGCGTCGGCGACATAGCCTTGTCCCAGGCCCCTCAGCCAGATCGTGTCACGCCAGGTGCCGTCGTCGGCGAAGGCCTCGTTGACCACGTCCCAGGCGTAGATCTTGCCGGCGTAGCGACCGACCTCCGTGGCGATGTGGTTCTTGAGGATCTCGCCGAGCTGGGTACCCGTGAACGCGCCGTCGCTGAGCCAGCCGGGGAGCTGGCTGTGCCAGACGAGCGTGTGACCGCGGACCTTCTGACCGTGTGCCTGAGCGAAAGCCACGATCTCGTCCGCACCGCTCCAGTCGAACGTCCCCTGGACCCGTTCTACTGGTCCCCACTTCATGGCGTTCTCAGGCGTGACCGAGTTGAACTCCCGCGCCAGGATCTCCGCGTACTTCGTATCGGTGTCCAGCTGAGGCAGTCCGACGGCGGTGCCGACCTGGCGGCTGCCGGCGAGGTCCCGCAGAGCCGGCGATGGGCTGCCGGCCGAAGCCGGCGATGGGCTGGCGGCCGAGCTCGGGGCCGTCCCGGACGCCTGCGGGGAGGCGCCTCCCGCACAACCGCCGGCGAGCGCCAGAACGAAGACGATGCCTAGGGCCGGCGACGAGCCCGCCCGTGTTCCAAGAAGACGCATCCCGTTGCCTCCCTTCAGCAATCGCACCTGACGAGCATATCAGCGCGGCGGCCGGCGATGGCCTCACCCGAGCCGGGCCGCGACCGTCCACGCGATGGTCGAAGGCTCGCTACCATTCGCGCCATGACCCCAACCGCTGCGACCAGCCTGCGGGAACAGGTGCGCCTGGCAATCGACGCCGCCTGGCAGCGGGCCCAAGCCGACCTGCCGGCCCCGACCGAGCCGCACGACGCTCCCGTCACGATCGAGCGCCCGGCCGACGCCACGCGTGGCGATTTCGCCAGCACCATCGCCCTGCGTCTGGCCAAGCCGTATCGCCGCCCGCCGCTGGAGATCGCCAAAGCGATCGCGGCGCACGTCGTCACCGGCGCCAAGGACCCGGATTCACCCATCGCGGCCGTGGAAGTCGCGCCCCCAGGTTTCCTCAACATCCGCATGGCCGACGCGGCCCTCGCCGCGACCACCACGCGCATCCTTGCCGTCCGCGACACCTGGGGTCGCGTCGCCGCAGAGCATCCCGAGCACATCAACGTCGAGTTCGTCTCGGCCAACCCCACCGGGCCGCTCCACATCGGCAACGCCCGCGGCGCTTTCGCCGGCGACCTGCTGTGCCGCGTCCTGACCGCAGCCGGCCACAAAGTCGAGCGCGAGTACTACTTCAACGACTTCGGCAGCCAGGTCAAGAACCTCGGCGGGTCGGTCGTGGCGATCCGCGAAGGGTGCGAGATTCCCGAGGACGGCTACCGCGGCGACTACGTGTACGACCTTGCCAAGGAGCTGCCCGCGTCCATCCTGGAAGAGGCCGAGCGTTCGGGCGAGGATCCCGCCTGGGCCGTCGGTCGGTGGGCGTCCGAGAAGGTTCGGGATGGCATAGAAGCCAGCCTCGAGCACCTCGGCTGCCATTTCGACGTCTGGCGCTCGGAGAGCACGCTCCACAACGATGGCTGGGTCACCAAGGCGATCGAACGGCTACGAGCTGCCGGCGACATATACGAGGAGGATGGCGCGGTCATCTTTCGATCGACCAGGTTCGGGGACGACAAGGACCGGGTGATCCTGCGCTCGACCGACGACTCGGCGCCCACCTACTTTGCCGCCGACCTAGGCTATCTGCTCGAGAAGTTCAGCCGCGGCTACGGACGCATCGTCTTCATCTGGGGCGAGGACCATCACGGCTACGTGGCTCGCGTCAAGGCAGCCGCCGAGTCGATGGGCTTCGACCGCGACCACGTCCAGATGATTCTGACCGCCTGGGTGCGCTTCGTTCGGGACGGCAAAGAGATCCCGATGTCAAAGCGCTCGGGCGAGTTCATCACCCTGGACGAGCTGCTCGGCGAGATCGGCGTAGACGCGGCCCGCTGGTTCTTCGCCTCGCGCGCAGCCTCCAGCGGCATCGATTTCGACATCGAGCTGGCCAAGAAGCAGTCGAGCGAGAACCCGGTCTACTACGTCCAGTACGCCCACGCTCGAATCGCCTCGATCCTGCGCAAGGCCGAGGAGGCCGGCCTGAAGCCGCCCTCGGCGGACGATCCGAGCCTGCCCGGCCTGCTCGCCGGGATTCTGCCCGGGGCGCCCGAGGCGGAGCTTGCCCGCCAGATCGTGCGCCTGCCCGAGGTAGTGGAGGACGCCGCCGCGAGCCAGGAGACACACGGCATCACGGCCTACGCCACGGAGCTGGCAACCACTTTCCACGCCTTCTACCGCGATGCCAGGGTCGTGGATCAGGACGAGCCGGGGCGCTCGGCTGGGCGCCTCGCCTTGGTGGCGGCCACCAAGACGACTCTCGCCAACGCCCTGGGTCTGCTGGGAATCTCCGCCCCCGAGTCGATGTAGAACCGCGCCGGCGACGGACGGCGCTACGCAGGCAGCGGTTGGCCCACCAGTGGAAGGACTACAGCGTCGATGTCGTCATCGGTCGCCCCGCATTCGACGCGGGCAAGCAGCCAGGATTCGCGGTGCTCCAGGCTGGCTCCTGGCTCGAGGCTGGTGAGCGGGCTCAGCGTCTCGATCTCGAGGATATCGGGATCCGTGTATGTCTCGGTGTTGCAGCCCATGTCCGTGTAGGTGGCCGCGGGGTCGCAGCCGTAGCGTTTGACGAAGACTTCCCCGCCCAGCACATACGCCGCCCAGCCGGCGGTGTTGAGCATGCCCACCTTCTGCTTGGTGGCGGCACCGGGGTCTTGGCGCAGCTGGACGTACTTGCGGCCCCAGGTCCAGCGCGGATCGCTCATGTCGGTGAAATGCCACAGGACGAGCGGCCGTGCTGGAAGCAGGCAATCCGGATGCGGTCGGAACTCCTCCTGCGGGAAGACAGCCCGACCGCCTGACGCCATGACGGACAGCGCCCATGCCGCCAGCTCGATCGCCCATCGGTTCCGATTGACGATTCGATGAACCACGCTGACCTGTGGCGCAGACGGCGACAGCGTCAGGCTAGTTTCCTTCTCGAGGCCGTTCTGGGGCTCGGCACTCCGGAGCCGGAGCGTCCCGCCGTCCCAGGAATACTCGACCGGGGCGTTGTCGGGCGCGTAGGTCCGGGGAAACACCTCGGGGGCGTGCCAAAGCCTGTGGCCACCGAAGCTGTGCCACTCGTTGCCGCCGGTGAGCCCTTCGGTCTCGGGGAATACCTTGAACAGGTTCTGGCCGCCAACGAAGCCGAAACGGATGACGCGCGGGCCGACCGCGGTAGTGGCTACCAGCTCGACTAGACCGTTGGTCAGGCGGATGCACCTGGGCCAGCCGGCGAACTCGACGATTTCCATGACCGGCGCACAGGCAGGCGCAGTCGAGGGACTCTCCATTGAACGAGCCATCGTGCCTAGCCTGCGAGTACCGAGGCGTTGCCCGAACCAGCCGGCACGCCCATGACCATCTCGCCGATGGCCTCGCGCAAGACGTCCGACTCAGTGGCCTCGCCACGCTGGAACTCGCGGCAGACAGCGCCCCGGCGCAGGGCCATGCTCGCCGTGATCACGAACGCGCCGATCAGCGGAGAACGGATCTCCTTGAGTTGCCGCATCACTATCTGCTCCTTGACTCGCCGGTTGGCTCGGGAATCCCCGGCGCCGATCCGGGCACGCTCTGATCGATGGGTCGGCTCGCGACTCGGTCAATCATCGAAGACGATCGCGACCTTGCCGCACTTGCCTTCGTCCATCGCTCTGTAGGCATCTGCTGCCTGGTCCAGAGAGAAACGGTGGGTGCAGGTCACATCCGGATGCATGTTCCAGCGGGGCATGCGCTCGACCAGGTCCTCCGCATTGCCGAGGTTCGTGACCCAGGAGCCGTACACGGTCTTCTGGTCGTGGATCATGTCCGGGCTTGGATTCAGCTCGATCGTGCCGCCTTCGCCGACGAATGCGATGCGGCCCCAGCGTCGGGTTCCGCGGACGGCCAGCTGGCGGCCAGCGCTGACCCCGGAGCAGTCGATCGCCACCTCGCAGCCGAGGCCGTCGGTCGCCTGGCGAACCTTCTCTATCGCGTGCTCGTCCGCCCGGATCACCAGGTCCGCAAGGCCCAGCTTCTCGGCCAGGGCGATGCGCTCAGGAACCACGTCCGCGCCGATCACCTTGGTCGCGCCCCGGGCACGAGCGAGCATCAGGGAAGCGAGGCCCATCGGCCCAAGCCCAACGATCAGGGCAGTGTCGTCACCCGAGACCCCGATTCGCCGGATGGCCTCGTAGCACGTGCCGAAGCCGCAGGCGACGCAGGCGCCGTCGATGTAGCTCATGGTGTCCAGCATGAGGATACAGTCGGCTTCCTCCGCCAGGCAGAACTCGGCGTTCCCGCCGTCGCGCTGCCACCCGTACGCCGCTCGTCGTGGGCTGATGCAGCTGATCTGGTAGCCGGTCCGGCACTCGTGGCACCGCCCGCAGCCGCTGATGTGGTATAGGAGGACGCGGTCGCCTTCCTTGAAGCGGCGCATGTCGAGACCCGTGGCCACGATCTGGCCGGAGGGCTCGTGGCCGGAGATGACGCCCCGATAGCCTTCCGGGCCCTTGCCCAGATGCTCGCGGTAGATCGCGCGAATGTCGCTGCCGCAGATCGTCGAGGCCTTCATCTTGATGAGGACCTGGCCCGGGCCCGGCCGCGGCACCGGGAACTCCCGCAGCTCCACTGTGCTGTTGCCGGGGAGGACGGCTCCGATCATCGTCTGCGCCATGTCGCGCTCCTTACTCAACAATCGCGGCGTACTACGGTTTCTCGGCGAGTACTTGCTAGTCGTTCGATACAGTTGGGGTCTTCGTATTCGGCCGCGACACGCCCGGATCACTCAGCTCGCCCGGCTGCCTCTGCTCGATGGCCAGGCCCCGGGCGTCGATCTCGTAGTCGCGTCCATACACCCTCACCGTTACGGGCGCGGCGCCCTCCACCACCTGCAGGTGAACCTTCTCGGCGTCCACGCGCACCTCGAGCAAGGCGCCGCGATAGCGGACCCGGAACCGGTAGGACCGCCATTGCCTCGGCAGCGTGGGCTGGAAGATGAGGACGTCGCCGTCCGTGCGCATGCCGCCATAGCCGAAGACCATGCTGGCCCACACCCCGGCGGCAGACGTCACATGCAGGCCCTGCTCCGTGTTGCGGTTGTAGTTGTCAAGGTCCATCCGGGCGCCGTACGAGAAGAACGTGTACGCGTCCTCGAGCTTGCCGAGCTCCACCGCAAGGATCGAATGCAGTGAAGGCGACAGCGACGACTCGTGAATCGTTCGCGCCTCGTAGAACTCGTAGTTCGCGCGCTTCTCCTCCAGCGTGTAGTCCTGGCTGAAGAAGTACATGAGGTTCAGCACGTCCGGCTGTTTGACCATGTCGAAGCGGAAGATCTTGATGTAGGCCCAGTTCTTATAGATCGGGATCTGGTCTGCCGGGAAATGGTCGAGATCGACGTGTGGGAGATCGAAGTAGCCGGAGTGCTGCTCCAGGACGCCCGTCTGCTCGTCCCTGGGTATGCGCATCTTCGCGGCCATCTGCGCCCAGCGCTCGGGCTCGTCCGGCTTGAGATCGGTCCTGGCTATGGCCTCCCGGAGCAAGTCCGGCGCCTCGGCCCACATCTCGTCCAGCACGGCGAGCGTGAACTCGAACGTCTTCTTCGCCATGACGTTCGTGTAGCAGTTGTGATTCACCATCATGTGGAATTCATCGGGGCCCATCACGCCGTAGAACCCGAAGTCACCCTTGGACGGGCTCCATCCACCCGCGCTCGCCAGGAAGCGGCCTATCTGGAGCAGCATCTCGATGCCTTCGCGATACAGGAATTCCTTGTCTCGCAGAATGACGTCGTGGTGCCAGATGGCGTAGGCGACTGCCAGGTCCGAGTGGATCTCCAGATCCACGTGCTGCCACGTTCCAGAGTCTTCGGTCCCCGTGATGGTGGCGAACGGGAATCGCGCACCCTCGCAGTCGAGCTGCCTGGCCCTGGTCATCGCCTGCTCCAGCCGATGGTAGCGGTACAGAAGCAGGTTCCTTGCGGCGGGTGGGTCGACGAACATCATCAGCCGGTGCGAGTAGACCTCGCTGTCCCAGAACGCCCAGCCGAAATACACCTCGCCGGTCATGCCCTTGCACAGAGCGTTCAGGTCGGCATTCTCACCATGGTATGTCTGGTATGTCTGGAAGCATGAGAAGCGCAGGCCCTGGAGAACGGCCGGGTCGCCCTCGATGTCGATATCCAGCACATTCCAGATCCGCGCCCAGCGGGCAGCGTGCTCGGCCATCAGGCTGTCGAACGTCGCCTCCGCATGACGCCGCATCAGCTCGAGCCCTCTGCCCCACAGAGCATCGACGTCCGACGTCCTGGCCCAGTCGTTGACCACGATCCTGTCCACCCTGGTGGCCAGGCCCTCTTTCACGCTCAGCGCAAAGCCGACGCCGATGAACTTGACGTCCTCCACGACGGAGGTTTGGATCGGCTGGTCGGTCCGCAGGTAGAAGCCCGAGAACAGCTGATGGCCACTTCGGAGCGTTTCCGCCTGGATCGCCCACCCGCCGTCGACCTCGCTCTTCCGCCGGCACTGCCAGAAGTTGATGACGCCCTCCCGGGCCTGTCGCTCGCCGCCACCGGTCTGGTCCCATCCGGCTCCGATCTCGTAGTGGGTGTTGAAGTCCAGGCCGATGCGGACCTCCACCGTGCCGGAGAAGTCCAGTGGCTCCAGGACGATGCGCTGGCAGCCGAGGCGGGTCGACTCCATGTCGGTGAAGCGTACGAAGGTCACCTTCAGATGCTTGCCCGTACCCGTCTGCCACACGAAGTCGCGGCTCAGCACGCCTTCACGCATGTCCAGCCTGCGCGTGAAGTCGGAATAGGCCGACCTCGCCAGATCCAACTGCTCGCCATCTACCCACAGTCGCGTGTACAGCCAATCCACGGCGTTGACCATGGCCGCGCCCTGCGTGACGAAGCCTTTGAAGACCTGGTCATGATGGATATCCATCATCTCGTACAGGTGATTGAAGTAGCTGCCCAGCAGGTGGTCGCCGCTATAGCCTTCCTCGAAGTAGCCGCGCACGCCCATGAATTCATTGGCCACCGAGAACACGGACTCCGAGACTCGCTGGTAGGCAGGGTCGAATCCCTCTTCGACGATCGTCCAGGGATCGCCGCGGAAGTAGTTGATGGGGGTCTTCAGCATGTGCATGGTTCGGCTCCGGAAGATATCGAAGGTCGCGACCATGCGCCGTGGGGGCGGCGCGGGGCCGGAGATGGACCGGGCTAGCGGGCCGCCGTCGTGTTCATCCGCTCCAAAACATCGGCCAGGGTTCCGTCAAAGGGCCCGGCCTTCTCCATCTTGATGGACACGAGGGCGGCCGCGAACCTCAAGGATTCGTCGGGGTCATGGTCGAGGCGGCGGGCCATGTACGCTGCAAACGTCGTATCGCCACGCCCCGTCCGGCCCACCACACTCCGATTGGAGAACGGTTCCCAGTATGTCTTTCCGTTCACACGGGCCAACACTCCGTCGGCCCGTGTGATCACTACTTCGGGGCACCCCCATTCTTCGAACACAATCGCGGCCCGCTCGAGATCGTCAGTCTCGGTGAGAACCCGAGCTTCGACCACGTCCAGTTTGACTATGTCCAGAAGTCGAGCCAGTTCCGCCTTGTTGGCAACGTCGCCAAATGAGACACGCCGTGTGGCAGGATCGACCTGGCGCACCCAGCTCTGCATGTCAGCCGACAGTCGGTAGCCCCGGGCCTTCATCCCTCGGACGAAGTCCAAATCGAATTCCTGGTCGGTGATCCCGGCCAGGTGCACCTGGTGGACGAACAGGGCTGGTATGGCCGACAGAGAGAACGGGCCGGCGTTTGCCAGCTGGTCGATCTGGCGTTCGTCGACATCGGCGCTGGTGTGCACGACCCTCATGTAGGTTGTGACGTCCGCCGGAATCACGTGAACCGCGATTCCACTCTGCCGCATCGGCGTCAGGATCTCTTCGTCCTGCGGGGCCATCCTGGTCACGACCGCAACACTCGTACCGATGCGTGCAGCTGCCAGAGCCCCGCACAACACGGCACTGCCGGGCGCCACGCGAGGTGAGCCCCCGAAGGGGATCACCTCGTCGAAGCACATGTGCCCGAGGAACGCCAGATCAGCCGTCAGTCGCTGAGACGTCATGGAGAGCACATGCGACCGCAGGGAAGACGGGCCAGCCCGAGCCAGCGCGGCTCGGGCTGTCGCATCAACCCTTGACTCCGCCGGTGAACGCCCCGCTCGTCACGTATCTCATCGAGAAGACGAAGACGATCGCGACCGGGACGATCATGAACAGCGCGGCCATCGCGGCGTCAGCTTGCTGGAACGACACGGCCCCTGGCGTCGGGTTGAAGCCCGGACGAAGAGCCGACGTGCCGGCGACGACCGAGTTTATGCCTACCGGCAGGTTGTAGAGCGTGTCGTCATTGAGCATGACATACGGCCCAAAGAAGTTGTTCCAGTTCGCATTGAAGCTGATGAACGCCAGAAGGCCGAGCAGGGGCTTGGCCAGCGGTAGCGCGATGTGCCAGAACACCCTCAAATCAGAACAGCCATCTACGCGCGCAGCGTCGACAAGCTCCCTGGGCAGGGACGTGCCGTAGTAGACGTAGCTCAGATACACGCCGAAGGGGAAGAATATCGCCGGAAGGATGACTGCCCACTGGGTGTTGACGAGGTGTACCAGGTTCAGCTCCAGGAACATAGGCAGCACCATCGCCGATATCGGGAGCAGCATCGTGATCAGGGTGAGCCAGAGCAGGAGCTTGCGGCCCGGGAATCGGCCTATAGCGAGAACGTAGCCCGCTGGAATACAGACCGCGAGGCTGCCGGCCAGCGACAGACCCGCGTAGCGGACGGAGTTACCCAGCCAAAGAGCCATCTCGCCATTCTGGTAGTTGAGGATGTCGTTCCAGGATTGGACCAGCCGATCCACGGAACCAAACGTCAGCGGGAACCAGATGTTGTTGAGATTGGCCGAGTCTCTCGACGTCGCGAATAGCAACCACACCAATGGCACCACGAAGTACACCGCGAAGACCAGCAAGATGGCCAGACGGACGATGTACCCCACGATCCCTATGTCGCCCACGTATCGTCTCAGTGACATTTGGCCGCGTGTCCTTTCGCCAATGGCTGCTCGACGGGTTGCATCGTCAGGCCTCGATCTGGAAGAAGCCGGTCCATCGGATCAATACGTACGCTCCGGCGAGGCCGATCGAGAGCATCAAGAGCGATAGCGCCGCTGCCGCCCCGAAGTTGCCCACGTCGAAGGCGAGCGAATACGCCAACTGATTCGGCGCCCATTGGGGCGGCACATTGGCCTGGACCCAGGTGGAGGCCATCAACTGGGGCTCGACAAAGAGCTGCACGTTGAGGGCGAAGATCAGGATCGTCTGGTAGACGATGAACGGCCGGATGAACGGGAGCTTGACGTACAGCGCTTTCTGCCAGGCGTTGCAGCCGTCGATCTCGGCGGCGTCGAGAACTTCTCTGGATACGCCCTGGAGACCGCCGTGCTGGATCGCGATCCACATCCCCGCGCCAGAGAAGAAGCCGATGATCATGAAGAAGAAGGGCAGGCTTGCCGGGAAGACGAGAGAGTCGAAGTTGGTGAAGCCGGCGGCCTTGAGCAATGGTCCGAACGGGCTGATGTCGGGGTTGAAGATGCAGATGGCCAGAAGGACCAACGCCGGTCCCGTCACAGCTCCTGGAATGAAGTACAGGAGCCGTAGACCCGACGCGAAGCGACCCGGCCGCATGTCCAACAGGAGAGCCAGCAGGACGACGAGCGCGATTCCCAGCGGCACAGAGACAATCAGGAACTCCAGAAGGTTCCCGAACGTCTGGCCGAACCGGGCATCACCGAAAGCTGTGGTCCAGTTGTCGATCCCGGCCGCGAAGTACTGCGGCACGCCACCCTCGAACTTGGCGAAGCTGACCAGGATCGCGTATAGCCCTGGCCCAATGCCGAAGAGGACCAGGAACACAGAGTAGGGCAGGATGAGCAGGTAAGACATCCGGCTCCGCCGCCAACCCCCGCCCAGGCGAGACAGCCGGGAGCGTTGTGGCAACGGCAACGCAGCAGGAATGGTCGGGTTGGCCAAGGGATCGTCCTTTGCTTAGGGAGCGGAGGAAGGCGAGACCGAGGTCAGCGCCTTCCTCCGCGACACGCACTAGGCGGAAATGGCTTGGACTACTGACTCACGACGTTGTAGCCCTGCGCTTGGGCGAGAGGCGTGAATGCGGTAACGACCTCTGGCAGGGTTGCCAGGACGGTCTGCTTCTTGCTGTACGCGTCCTTGACGACCGTGTTGAGCGGTGCGATCAAGTCAAATCGCGGCCAGTTGTCCAGCGGGGAGATTAGGTCCGCAGCCGCGGCCATCGCCGGGAACGGATCGCTTGCGAAGATCGGGTCGCTGGAGACCGCGGCCTGGAACTCAGCCTGAAGCGGCTTGTAGGCCGGGAAGTTGGTGGTTCCCTTCCAGAAGCCCGCGTTCTGCGTGACCCACTCGATCAGGTCGACGGACAGCGAGACATTCTTGGTGTGCTGGGACACGGTCCAGCCTGCTCCGCCCATCGCGCCGGTTTGGGCCTTAGCGTCGGCCGCCCACTTAAGCGGGGCCGCGACGGCGAGGAACTTGTCAGTGACCTTCGGGCTCGTCTTGTCCGTGTAGTAGGTGCCCTTGAAGGTACCCAGGGCGGCCCAATCGGGCGCGATCATCATCAGGAGCTTGTTGGCGTTGGCCTGCTTGACGAAGCTGGCGTCGAAGTAGTCGGTGTTCCAGAGGGTCTTGTTGGCGATCATGTGATCGACAAGGTTCGCAGCGCGAACGCAGGCGGGGTCGGCCACGTTGATCAAGAGTGTGCCCGCGTCTTTGACGTTATGGGTTGGGCAGCCACTCGCTTCGAAGAAGGAGAGGAAGGTCCAGCCGTCGCCGAGCGTGCCGAGCAGGTAGCCGGGATGGTCCTTGGCGACCTTGTCACTGAGGGCTTGCATTTCCTCGAAGGTCGTGGGAACCGTGTACCCGAACTTGTCCATCAGGGGCTTGTTGTAGTAGGTGACCATCTGGGCGAGGTCATTGCGCACGCAGTAGACCTTGCCGTTGAAGGTGCAGTTGCTCAGGCCAGAGTAGTTGGCGAGCTGGTCGGCCGGGACCTTTCCGGTCAGGTCGAGCGGGAAGTTGTGCGCGGCGTCTGCGACGCGTGCGACAAGTCGCGGCTCAGCGAACACGACATCGGGCCAGCCCGAGCCGGTGTTGTTGAAGAGCAGGACCTTGGACGGGAACGTCTCGCGGTCGACGATCACGGACTTGATGGCGCTCTTCGCGGCCGGATGAGCCGCGATGTAGGCGTCGATCGCCGGCTGGCGGGGCTGGTCAATCCAGACCGTGATCGGAGTGGTCATGTCGATCGAAGGCGCGGCTGACGTGGCCGTGGTTGGGGCCGCCGACTCGCCGGGCGCTGTAGTTGGAGTCGGGGCCGCTGTCGGGACCGGGCTGGCGGTGGTGCTGGAACAGCCAGCGAGGACCACGGCCGCCATGAGAATTAGGGCTCGTTTCATCTAATCCATCTCCTCCATCTCCCCATTTGGGACTGGGTAAGCTGATCGTGATTTCCGTCAACCCGGGGGTTCAGTCCTATCGCATACGCTCCTCTACGTGACGGTTGGGAGGTTCGCTCGCGGATCGTGATGTCCGCCATGAGGGGGAGGGAACAGGTCGTGATGCCGACCGCCGGCGCCCATCCGCGGCAAGCCGGCCGCCGCCGCGGATGCGCTCGAGGGTGTGCTCGTCGGCCAAGACGACCTGGTCAGCGAGGCCGAGCCGTTCAGCCAAGGCGAGCTTCTCCGGGGCGACATCCGGGCCGATCAGCTTGGTAGCGCCGCGAGCGCACGCAAGACCCGGCTGCGCAACCGAGAATCCTCGGGACTCCGTGGCGCCCTTGCCAGGGAGACCGCTCCGGGCATCGTCCGGCCATCTTGGCGTTCCTTCCTCCAGTCTCGCTAGCTTGCCAGTGAGAGGTGTGTTACCGTTACCAGGCCTGAGCAGATGCTGTGTGGTATCGCTAACAGAGCCTGACCTCGGGCATGGTAACGCTAACAGCGACGGTCCGCTACCCCAAAACGCCAGAATCTTCCAGAGGCACCAGAAGACGTGAGCACCCTCAACGATGTCGCCCGGCTGGCGGGCGTCTCGACCATGACTGTGTCGAGAGTCGTGAACGGCAACGGCTACACAAGCCCTGCGACTCAGGCGCGCGTGAATCAGGCCATTGCGGAACTCGGCTACATGCCCAACGTCCTGGCGCGACAGCTGCGGTCGAGCCGGACCAAGACCCTGGCCCTGGTCCTCACCGACATCGCCAACCCGTTCTTCACAACGATCGCCCGGGGCGTCGAGGACGCCGCCCGCGCCCAGGGCTATGCGGTCATGTTCTGCAACACGGACGAGTCGGTTGACCTGGAGCTGGAGTACGTGCGGGTCCTGATCCAGCGCCGCGTGGATGGGGTTCTGCTCGTGCCGGCGGCGGACTCGAGCACGTCGCTCGATCTGCTCAAGACCCACAAGCTGCCGGCCGTGGTGCTGGACCGGCGCCTCCGCTCCGGCGAGGTTGACGAGGTCCGCGCGGACTCCGAGGGCGGAGCGTACGCCGCGGTCCGTCACCTGATCGACCTGGGTCACCGCCAGATCGCCGTTCTGGCGGGGCCGGAGTCGGTTTCGACTTCGGCCGACCGAGTCGCCGGCTACCGCCGCGCGATGCTCGAAGCCGGCATAGACCCGACCACCCAGCAGATCCTCTTCGGCCAGTACACCGAGGCCAGCGGCTACGAGATGACCGGGCGCCTGCTCGCCGCTCCGACAAGGCCGACGGCGATTTTCGCCGGCAACAACTTCATCGCCTTCGGCGCGATCCAGGCGCTCCGCGAGTCGGGCCTGGAGATCCCCGACGACATGTCGATCGTGGTCTTCGACGACCTGCCGCAGGGATGGATCATGCCGTTCCTGACGGTCATCGCCCAGCCTGCCTACGAGATCGGGAGGCTGGCCGCGGAGATGATGCTCGAGCGTCTTGCCAGCGAGGAGCCCATCGAGCCCCGCACGATCGTCCTGCCGAGCAGCCTGATCGTGCGCCGATCGTCCGCGCCGCCGCGTTCCACCTCCGCGCAACCGGCTCCGGCCGGGGCCAACCCCATGGAGAACCCTGCGTGACTCAGACGCCCGCATCGTTCGCCATCGCCGAAGACGGAGTAGACCCGGCGCTCGTGCCCCAGAGAACGCTCTGGACCGGGGCTCGGATGCCGGCCATCGGGCTCGGGACGTTTGGCTCCGATCGCTTCTCGGGCGAGCAGATCGCCGAGGCCGCGCTGGGCGCCGCATCGGTCGGCTATCGCCATTTCGATTGCGCGAAGGTCTACGACAACGAGCACCTGATCGGCGCCTCGCTGGAGACGGTCCAGGCCGGCGGGATCCGGCGCGAAGACATGTGGGTGACCTCCAAGCTCTGGAACGACAAGCACGCCCCGGCAGACGTGGCTCCTTCTTTCGAGAAGTCGCTACGCGACCTACGCCTGGACTACCTGGATCTGTATCTGATCCACTGGCCGTTCCCGAACCACCACGCCCCGGGAGCGGATGTGACGTCGCGCGCCGCCAATGCCCGGTCGTACATCCACGAGGAGTTCATGGCCACGTGGCGCGAGCTGGAGAAGCTCGTGGACCTGGGTCTTGTGCGCCACATTGGCACGTCCAACATGTCGATCGCGAAGCTGAAGCTGCTGCTGCGGGACGCCCGCATCAAGCCCGCCTGCAACGAGATGGAACTGCACCCGTGCTTCCAGCAGCCCGAGCTGTACGAGTTTGTCGTGGACGCCGGGATCGTTCCGATCGGTTTCGCCCCGATCGGCTCGCCCACCCGGCCCGACCGCGATCGCACCGAAGACGATGCCGTGGACATCGAGGACCCGGTTATCGTCGCCATCGCGAGGCGATTGGGCGTGCACCCGGCAACCGTCTGCGTCAAGTGGGCGGTCCAGCGGGGCCAGGTCCCGATCCCGTTCTCGATCTACCGCAACGAGTACTTGAGCAATCTACGAGCGGCCGTCTCCGAGCCCCTTACCGACATGGAGATGAAGGCCATCGCCGGCATTGACCGCAACAGCCGGCTCATCAAAGGCCAGGTATTCCTCTGGAGAGACGGGCAGGCCTGGGAAGATCTCTGGGATCTCGACGGCACGATCGCCCAATGACTGGGGGGTGTCGGACACTCGAAACCCGGGCGCCACGGCGCCGCTGATGCTTATCAGGCCCCCAGGCGAGCCGTTGTTGGCAAGGGGCCATTGGCCCGGGCGGGCGCTTCCTCCCCCGCCCGCCCGGGCTCGCGACCTCGAACCGCCGGGATCAGAATCTCCGAAAGGAGCGACGCGTGATCACGCCCAGGCCAGCAACTGCCAGGTACGTCGGCAGCTGGCCGAAGATCGGGATCCGCCCGGCCATCGACGGTCGCCGCAACGGGGTTCGCGAGTCGCTCGAAGGACAGACGATGGGCATGGCCCGGGCGGCCGCCGCGTTCCTGACCGCCAGTCTTCGATACCCGGATGGCACGCCAGTCGAATGCGTGGTTCCGGACGACTGCATCGGCGGGGTCGTGGAGGCGGGGCGGGCCGCGGACCTGTTCCGTCGGGAAGGCGTGGGCGTTTCTCTGACCGTGACCCCGTGCTGGTGCTACGGCTCCGAGACGATGGACATGGACCCCCTGACGCCCAAGGCCGTGTGGGGCTTCAACGGCACGGAACGGCCGGGCGCGGTTTACCTGGCGGCCGTGCTGGCCGGCCATGCCCAGAAGGGACTGCCGGCCTTCGCCATCTACGGCCGTGACGTGCAGGATGCCGGCGACGCCGCCATCCCCGGCGACGTGCAGGAGAAGCTGCTGCGTTTCGCCCGGGCCGGTCTGGCCGCGGCGATCATGCGCGGCAAGTCGTACCTCTCCCTCGGCGGCGTGTCGATGGGCATCGCCGGCTCGATCGTGGATCAGGGCTTCTTCGAGCGGCACCTGGGCATGCGCGTCGAGGCGGTCGACATGAGCGAGCTGACGCGCCGAATCGAGCGGGGAATCTTCGACCCCGCCGAGTTCAGCCGCGCGATCCGCTGGGTCCGAGCAAACTGCCACGAAGGCGAGGACCGGAACCCCCCGGACCAGACGCGCACCCGAGCCCAGAAGGACGGCGACTGGGAGACGGTCGTCAAGATGACCCTGATCGCCCGCGATCTACTGGTCGGCAACGCGCGCCTGGCCGAGCTGGGGTTCGGCGAGGAGGCCATGGGCCACAACGCCATCCTGGGCGGCTTCCAGGGGCAGCGCCACTGGACGGACCACTCGCCCAACGGCGATTTCATGGAGGCTTTCCTCAACTCGTCATTCGACTGGGACGGCATCCGGGCGCCGTACGTCTTCGCCACCGAGAACGACAGCCTCAACGGCGCGGCGATGCTGTTCGGCTATCTGCTGACGAACACCGCCCAGGTCTTCGCCGACGTGCGGACCTACTGGAGCCCCGACGCTGTGCGGCGCGTGACCGGCCACACTCTCGAGGGCGGGGCCGGCGGCGGCGTGATCCATCTGATCAACTCCGGGGCGGCCAGCCTGGACGCGGCCGGTGAGATGAAGCGCGACGGGCAGCCGGCCATGAAGCCCTTCTGGGAGATAGACGACGCGGAGGCGGCGGCGAGCCTGGCGAAGACGACGTGGTACCCGGCTGTGACCGGCTACTTCCGCGGCGGCGGATTCTCCTCGCTCTTCACCTCGCCAGGCGGAATGCCCGTGACGATGAGCCGCATCAACCTGGTCCATGGCATCGGCCCGGTCCTGCAGCTGGCCGAGGGCTGGACGGTCGATCTGCCGGACAAAGTGCACGACACCCTCAATCTGCGCACGGACCCAACCTGGCCAACCCAATGGTTCGCGCCGCGGCTGTCCGGGAGGGGCGCGTTCCGAGACGTCTACAGCGTCATGGCAGGCTGGGGCGCCAACCACTGCGCGATGAGCTACGGCCATATCGGTGGGGACCTCGTCAGCCTGGCAGCGCTGCTGCGCATCCCGGTGAACATGCACAACCTGCCGGAAGAGACGCTCTTCCGCCCGAATGTCTGGACGAACTTGGGCACGGCCGATGCGGAGGGTGCCGATTTTCGAGCCTGCGCGGCCCTCGGACCCCTATACGGACGGCGCTGAAGGCGGCCGAAGCATGTCGGACCGGAGCTGAAGCCGGACCGGTTCCACAGCAGAGCGCCGCCGCAGGGGGCTCGGCACCAAAGCTGGCTCGGCTCCCAAGCGGAGCGGCATGCAGCAGTAGGCACGGAGGTCAAATGGCTCGAACTCGCGACTTCCTGGCGATCGATCTGGGGGCATCCAGCGGACGGGTGCTTGCGGGTCGCTGGGATGGAGCGAGATTCGACCTGGCGGAGGTCCATCGTTTCGCGAACGAGCCAGTCTCACAGATGGGTCGACTCCACTGGGATGCCCTCGCCATCTGGTCCGAGATCAAGAGGGGCCTGGCTCGCTATGCCGCTGGGCAGCGCGTCGGGACGTCGATCGGAGGCGGTGCAGCGGAGCGGCCGGGCGAGCTCGCCGGCCTGGGGCTCGATACCTGGGGAGTCGATTTCGCGCTGCTGGACCGGGCGGGCAATCTCCTGGGCAACCCCTACCACTACCGCGACCGACGCACGGCGGGGATCATGGCGCTGGCGTTCGAGCGGGTGCCCCGGCGGGACGTGTTCATGACCACGGGCGTGCAGCCAATGCACTACAACACCCTCTACCAGCTGCTCGCCATGGTTCTTGCGAAAGACCCTCAGCTCGACGCGGCCGCCACCATGCTCACCATGCCCAACCTGTTCGCCTACTGGCTGTGCGGCCAACCAGTGGCCGAGCGCACGCACGCGACGACCACCCAATGTCTGGACGCCCACACCGGCGGCTGGGCAATCGGCCTGCTCGAAGCACTGCTCATTCCGACGCGGATCCTTCCCCCGCTGGTCGAGCCGGGCACCCTCCTGGACTCGACCTCGGCGGAAATGTCCGCGGAAACGGGGCTATCGCCCACGCCCGTGTTCGCGGTGGCCTGTCACGACACGGCCAGCGCCGTAGCGGCAATACCCGGCTTGGACACCGAGAGTGCGTACATCAGTAGCGGCACCTGGAGCTTGATGGGCGTGGAGATTCCCTCGCCGGTCATCACCGACGCAGTCCTGGCAGCCGGCTTCACGAACGAAGGTGGCGTGGCAGGAACGACGCGGCTGCTCCGGAACATACCCGGACTGTGGCTGGTAGCGGAGTGCCGCCGCCGGTGGCAGCGCGACGGCCAGGACTATGGCTGGGACGAGCTTGTTGCGATGGCGGAGCGATCCCCGGGGCTGCGCTCGCTGATCGACCCGGATGATCCGAGCCTGCTGAACCCGCCGGACATGCCGGCCGCGATTCGCACGCTCTGTCGTGCCACCAGCCAGGAGCCGCCGGAAAGTGTCGGCGCGGTCGCGCGCTG
Source organism: Candidatus Limnocylindrales bacterium (assembly GCA_049520815.1). GTDB lineage: Bacteria > Chloroflexota > Limnocylindria > Limnocylindrales > CSP1-4 > Fen-1039. Next base: position 2,787 of record JBEKPL010000010.1, on the reverse strand, counting down.
CTGCCTGGACAGTCTGGCACTGAGGTGTCGGGCCACGCTCGACGAACTGGCCCTGGTTACCGGGCGCCGGCCAAGGACGCTCCGTGTCGTCGGCGGCGGCAGCCAGAACCGCCTGCTGTGTCAGCTCATTGCCGATGCGTGCGGCTTGCCGCTGGTCGCCGGCCCCGCAGAAGCGACGGCGTTCGGTAACCTGTTGGTTCAGGCGATGGCCGCCGGGGAGCTCAGCGGCCTCGCCGACGGACGCGCGGCCGTGGCCGCTTCGATCACCCTCGACACCTATGAGCCTCAGTCCGGCGCGGCCTGGGACGCTGCTCTATCTCGTCTGCGCGACCTTGCCGCATACACCCCCGACTAGCGAAGGAGCGCCCAGATGTCAGCCCACGCCGATCTCATCGCACAGCTGGCCGACGTCGGCCGGACGGCCGTCGCTCAAGGGCTCGTTCTGGCGTCGGGCGGGAACCTGTCGGCGCGGCTCCCCGGCTCGGACGAGTTCGTCGTCACGGGCACGGGCACCTACCTCGATCGCCTCGACGCCAGTGCCTTTTCGGTCGTTCGCTTGGATGGCCAGGTTCGCGGCGGCAATCCGAAACCTTCGAGCGAATGGAGGCTCCACCAGCGCACCTATCTGGTCCGTCCCGACGTCAACGCGGTCATCCACCTCCATCCGCAGTACGCCGTCCTGCTCGATGCCCTGGGCCATCAGGTGCGCCTGATCTCGCTCGACCAGGCCTACTACGTGCGGAAGGTATCTCGTGTGCCGTACTTTCCTTCCGGTTCGGACGAGCTGGCAGACGCGGCGGCGGAGGCGGCCCGGCACTGCAACGCGATCATCCTCGGCTTCCATGGCTGCTCGTGCCTCGCCGATACGATCGCGATGGGTTTCCGCCGGGCTCAGAATCTCGAGCAAGCAGCTATGACCACATTCCGCTGCATCCAGCTGGGGAACACCGACCTGACGTTCCCGCCTGAGTGGTTCGACAGGCTGACGACCGTCTGATCCGGTCGGCTTGGCCCTGGCCAGGTGACCGCCCTCGCGGACGCCCCCCTTGCCTCGGCCACCCCGCTTAGCGCCCAGCCCGCACCGCCCGGCCGCCTGCGCCTGCTGGGTATCTCCGCCCCCGAGTCGATGTAGGGAAGGCCGCTAGAGCGGCGGCCGGCAGGAGGCGAAGGCCTCCAGCGCGGTCACGTCCGAGGCGACGTACAGAGCCGCACCGCTCCCGTCGGCGCACACGATTGCCGGACCCGGCAGACTTCCCGTCTTCGAGGTCGCCGCCTGGCGGAAGGCCGTCTGCCCGGAGGCGGTGCGCCAGGAGGTGCGCAGGACCACGGCCCACCGGCCGTTGAGGCCTTCATACAGGCCGATCCGATCGCCGCCCCAGTCGGACGTGGCCGCTGCGGCGGCTTGGGACTGTGCGGCTGAAGGCGTCTCGCCTTCGAGCCATATCCGAAGCTCAAGCTCTCCCAGCGTGTCCTGCATCGTCAGCTTCCAGCCCGCCAGCGAGGATGGGACGGCCGGGACGGTCACCGCGATCGGCTTGACGTGCCTGGCGTACAGGTCCGGGTGCAGGATCTGCGAGGTCGAGTCGGGCGGGTTGGCGTACAGGGCGTTGACGGCTTCCCATCCGCCTTCGTCGTAGATGCCCTGGACGAAGCTGAGGCCCTGCACCCCGGGGAACAGCAGGGTCTCGCGCAGGATCGGCGGCGCCTTGGCCAGCTGGTCCGCCTGACTCCCGCTCAGAGATTCGGCGCCGACCTGCACTATCTCGATCGGCGACAGGTACTTGAACATCCACTGCGCCATCAGCATGTACGCGTCGCCCTCGGGCACCGCGGTGCGAGCCAGATCCCGGTCGCTCTGGTCGGGCGTGTCGATGGCCAGCTTGTCGAGCCCGAAGTTCTGGTCCTGCAGGGCGTGGGTGTACTCGTGCGAGAAGGTGACCTTCTCCATGGCGCCGACGCCACCCGATTCGGAGAGCACGTACAGCCCCTTCGATGAGGGGTCGTAGAAACCGAGCACCTGGCCGGCCTCGAGGTCGAGCTCCATCAGTTCGAGCGACGAGCCCTCCGGCAAGAGCCCGAGATGGATGAAGAGCCTGCTCTCGTCCGCCATGGCCTGGTGGTTGGTCTGGGCGTCGTTCATCCTGGTAAGCCGGTCGCGGACGCCCTGTGAATCGAGCAGGACCGGCGTGACCGGGTTCTTCGCCGTGAGGCCGCGGAGCGCCTGGACCTGGGACTCGATCTTCGCGTAGACGGCAAGGTCGGTTGGATTGCCCGACGGAGCCGCCGTACCCGACGCCGAAGGCGACCCTGCGGTGGCGTTGTCTGCCGTGGCCGATGGCGCCGGCGTCCGGACGGTCGAGCCGCACGCGGCAATCGCGAAGGCCAGGGCCACGACCGGGAAGACACGGCGGAAACCGTCCATGGCCACATTCTGCCAGGACTAGCGCCCGGCGCGATCTCGCCGATCGGCCGGCGGAGAGCGCCGCCGCGCGTGCGCTGGGGCGGAATCCGAGCTCTTGTCGTTCGATTGGATCACTTTGTTACGCTTTCTTAATGCTCTGACCGGCCCCGCATTCATGCTGGGGGGCTACCTTACGCACAGGAACACTGGAATAGCCTCCTGAACGTTCCTCCTCCCTCCCTCCGACCGGAGGTGCCGATTGGGCAGGCGCCTCCGGTCCTCCTTTTGTGGGCGGCGTTCTGGGCAGCGGTGGACGGGATGGGCGTCGAGCAGAGCGGCCCCCGGTGAGCGGCCCCCGGTGAGCGGCCCCCGCTGAGCGGCCCCCG